>CALLBD010000027.1 GCA_938001915.1 uncultured Caulobacterales bacterium
CGTTTGTTTAGCCTCTGCGCCCTGTGGTAAGATGATGCGGCCGGTTAAGTTTTGAACAGGCATGTCCCAATATTGCCCCCAGACATTCCACCTGAGTTCATCCAAATCATCATATCGGACCAGCCAGTCTTTGGTTTCATATTCTAAGACATAGCGTTGAACGCCCTCATTCAAAAATACATCCGCGCGGCCAAGCCGCCAGACAAGGGTGCCATTTCCGCCCTGTCTTGTGACAGGCTCAGCCTGCCCATTTCGCGTCGCGAGAGTCAGCCTATAGGCTTTCTCATATGTTACCGCCCCGTCTTTGACCCTAAGGGGTAGTTCCTTAAAAATTCCGCGCTTCCGCGCGCCGCGCGGTTTCACATAATCCAATTCTTCGCGAATTTTCAGATTGCCTGATTTATCAACCTCGACTGTGATATCTACGCGATCAAAATATTCACGGGCCTGGTTTTGCCCCAACGCGGCGCTCGCAATAACCCAAAGGCCAAGCGCAATAAAAGCTCCCCAAAACCCCGCTATGCGCATTAGTCAAAACTCACATCGGGCGCGGCGCGGTCGCCCGGTTCAATTTCGAAAAAGGGCTGTGCCTTAAAGCCGAAGGGGGCCGCCACCAAATTGGAGGGGATGCTTTTAACCTTGATATTCATCTCCCGCACAGCGCCATTATAAAAGCGCCGCGCCATTTCGATTTTATCTTCCGTGTCCGTAAGCTCTTCTTGTAATTCGAGAAAGTTCTCATTGGATTTCAGCTCAGGATAAGCTTCTTTCAAAGCCAGAAGGCGCGGCGTTTGCGTGCCCATCGAATATTCCGCCGCGCCGCGCCGCGCGACATTCCCGCCCGCCGATAGAGCAGCATTTCGGGCCGCAATCACGTCTTGAAAAACGCCGCTTTCATGCGCGGCATAGCCTTTGACCACCTCGACAAGGCGCGGGATTAAATCTGCGCGCCGTTTGAGCTGAACTTCAATATCAGACCAGCCGTTCTCAACTAAGGCCCGTTTTTCAACGAGCTTATTATAAATCAGCACGACCCCGACGGCCAAAAGCACAAGAATAAGAAACAGACTATAGAGACCAGACATATCTCTGGAGTAATGCGAAATGGCTAAGCTTTGCAACCCTTACGGCGATAGGCGTCGCGAATAGCGGCGCGCTCATCCCGCAAATTTGACTCATCGCGCGTACGCGTGCGCCCCGTCCAAGGCGAGCCGGATTCTTGCCGAAGTTCCTCTTGATTACGTTCAACATAGCTATCGCGGCCGCGAATATTTGCGGCATAATCCTGCGCTTTGATTAAAGTGCGTAAATCGGCGCATTCGCTTTGCGCATAGTCATCAGGCGCGGCGGAGGCACAAGATGACAAAAGAACGGCACCGCTTAAAAGACTGCCAAGCCATGGAAGCATTTTCATCATGAGCCTTTTAGAAACCTTTTCACTCGTCTAGGTCAATTTAGAAATTGTTAGGAGAGCATTTTGAAACGCACTATTTTAATAACAGGCGCGTCGGCGGGGCTTGGCGCGGCTTTGGCCCGCGAATATGCGAAGCGCGGCTGGAACCTCGTGCTTGTCGCGCGCCGTGAGGACCGCCTGCAAACGCTGGCGGCCGAGCTTGAGCAGTTGCATGATACGCAGAGCCATATCATTACGGCGGATTTATTTTCCGAAACGGCCGTGGCGGATTTGATGCAGGCTGTGAAAGATGTGCAAATTGACGGGCTTATCAATAATGCGGGCTATGGGCATCCGGGAACATTTCTAGCCAGTGACTGGGACGACCACCGAAAGTTTAATCATCTCATGAGTGTTGTCCCCGTGGAGCTGACCCGCGCGCTTTTACCCGCCATGAGCAAACGCGGATTCGGCCGTATTATGCAAGTTGCCAGTCTTGCGGGGCATATGCCCGGCTCGCGGGGCCACACGCTCTATGCCGCCGTAAAATCCTATCTTATAAAGTTCTCCGAGAGCCTGAACGCGGAAATGCAAGGAACAGGGGTCCATGTCTCTGCGCTATGCCCCGGTTTTGTTTTGACTGAATTTCATGATGTAAACGGCACGCGAGAGGGCATAAATAGCCTACCTAATTTTATGGTAATGAATGCCGATGTCTGCGCGCGTTTGGCGGCGGATGCCCTTGAAGACAATAAAGCTGTCTTTATCTCGGGACGCGTAAATCGCGGTCTGGCGCGCCTGAACCGCTGGGCGCCGTGGCTAGGCCGTAAAGTGATGAGTTCCGGCTCGGGCCGATATAGAAAGACTGAGTGATGGCCAAGATAAAAAGTGATGCGCGCTGCTATGTAGCGCTTGATCTCCCGAGCGTCGCCGAGGCGGAAGCCATGGTGGAGCGGCTGGACGATGCCGTGGAAAGCTATAAAATAGGATTACAGCTTCTCCCGATTGGCGGGGTAGAATTGGGCCAGCGCTTAAAGGCGAAAGGGAAAAATATCTTCTATGATTTTAAATTGCATGACATTGGCGCGACGGTTGAAAAAGCGACGCGCTCAATTGCGGGACTAAGGGCGGATTTATTGACGGTTCATGCCCGTCCAGATGTGATGCGCTCTGCCGCCAAGGGGCGCGGAAACGCCTCACTGAAAATTTTGGGTGTCACGGTTTTGACCTCGCTGGATCAAGCGGCGCTCGGTGCTATTGGCTATTCTGATACGGCGGAAAGCTTGGTGATGCGGCGCGTGCAACAAGCGCTAGAGGCGGGGATTGACGGCGTGGTCGCATCGCCTCTGGAAGCGGCGGCTATTCGGGCGGTTGTCCCGAAAGACTTTTTAGTCGTCACACCTGGCGTGCGCCCGAAAGGCGCGGCGGCGGGCGATCAAAAACGTATCGCAACCCCGTCAAGCGCTCTGCGCTCAGGGGCCAGCCATCTCGTCATTGGCCGCCCGATTACCCAAGCTGATGATCCGCGCCAAGCCGCCCAAGAAATTGCCGCAGAGATGTCGGGCGTTTAAAACAAAAAACCCGCCCTCAAAGAGAGCGGGTAAATTACTTGCTTTTTGCGTTAAGGCCTCAGCGGCAGCCGCCGCGATTCCCGAATGAACCAAAACCGCCATAGCGTGAGTAATGTGTCACAGTGTGGCAAGGCGACGTGTAAGGCACGGCAACGGGCACCGGATAGCGTACGTAAACAACAGGGCGTACGACGCGGTAATAGGTTGTTTGCGGCACAGGCTTAACAACATTGTAACAGCCCAGAACGCGGCCTTCGCCATTGTCATGTACATTTACAGGGCAATTTGTTGGTTGCAGGCTCTCATTGATGCCCAGACCTGAAACTGTGGCTGGAGAGCCAGAGAAGCTGTAAGTGTCTGCAGCAGAATAGGTTTCGCTGATTGACCCCGTGCCATAAGTGGCGTCGGCTTGTTGCGCGCTCAGCGTTGTATAGCTTTGCGAAGGTGCATATTGCGTTGCGGAAGAGTGCCCAGACCAGCTTGATCCTCCCCAGCTTGAAATTGGCTGAGAATAAGAGGCATGTGATTGCCCACAATATAGACCAGATCCACAATTCGCGGAGGCTACGCCCGCGATTGAAACAGCCGCGACGACTGCGGCGACACTTTTATAAACTCGGGATACCATAACCCACCTCATTTTTTCCATTGCGCAGAAAAAGCGCTTCTCCAGTTTACTCTAGCAATTTGTGTGCCAGAATTACGAATTGATTCCCGTTTCACGCGAATTTGTCACGGTTACGGTATGAAAAAGCCCTATCAGCTTACAGACTAAAAATAGGGCTCCCTTCCGTATTCATTAGCGGCCTATTATTGAATCCAACGCCCTGGCGCGTTTTGACCATAGCGACCCGCCGGTAAACGAACCTGTTGGCAGCCTTGCTGAACGGCGACAGGCACGGGGACAGGGACGCCAACGACGGGGCGAACGACGCGTTGCTGGGCCTGACGTTTACAGATAACCGTTGTGGCCGTGGTATTCCCAAAACGGGTCGGCCCGGAGACTTTTTCCCAATAGGTACCATCATTTGCGATAGGGGAGGCAAAGGAACCTGCGAGAGGTCCTGTGCGCTGCAGAACCGGCGTGCTGGGCTGTCCAAAGCTTGGTCCGACGCGGGTCGGCGCAAGGACGAGACCTTGCGTTTGCGTCACGCCGCTAAATTGAGACCCGCCGAAATTTTGCTGAACAGGCGCGCGGTGCCCTACCATGCCTAAATGCGGCGCTGTACCTGTTCCCGGAACGACAATATCCTGCGGACGTGTTTGGCCACTGTCTAGGACTTGCTGTGCGGCGGCTGGGTCGCGAACGACTTTTGATGTTGGGACATAAGCAATGCCCGGAACAAGTGACGCATCGCCATAAGTGCGCGGCGTGAATTTAGAGGCATCATATCCACCGCCTGTCCGCACAGTGACAGGGGCTGCGGGCGCCTGAAAAACGGGAGCGGGCGCTGCAAGTTCGACGTGAACAGGGCGTCCCACTTGTTGGCGGCAATAAGATGTGCTGGTCGGATGACATCCGCCCGTAAAGCCTGAGGGGGCATCAGATAAAGAGGCCGTTGACTGGAGACCGTGCACGCGTGTGATGGACACATTCGGTGCGCGCTGGAAATTCACCGTGCGCAGATGCCCCATGGGGTTTTCATTGCGAATGGTCATAGGTCCAAACACGGGCGCATGACCCGGGATAACTTGAACAGGGGTTGCGCAGTTTCCCGTGGCACAATTTCCACCTGCGAAAGCAGGGGCTGCCAAAAGACTTGCCGATAAAGCGCCCAATAGGGCTTTCGAAATAAATTTGGTTGGCATGCGCCACTCCCATGTCACAATGGCGGGAGTCAGCCTCCGCACCGGTCAAAATTCTAATCCGGTGCTTGTGCGCAAGGTTACCTAAAAATCATAAGCAATCCCGCCGCGCTCCCAATCGCCATAGCGCGTGGGTTCGGCACCTTTCGGACCACCTTTTTCCGGTTCGAGGGCTGCAGACTCGCCCCGTTTTTTGCGGCGCGCTTCTGCTTCGGCCAGAGCCCGCTTTGCAGCGGGGCTCAATAGCTTTTTAGGGGCCTCTTCCGGATCATGTGATGTTTCGCTCATGCGAAGCAACATATGGGCCGGTCCCCATCCCGTCAAACGCGCAAATTGCCGCCCGATGAGTTGTGGGATACAGCAACAGCGATAAGATTCAGTGAATCCCATCTTCAAAATTTATTTACCATAATTTTTCGATATTTCAGCGTGGCAAACGCCTCGCCTTTCGGGCTGACATCCCCTATGCGCCGTTTATGACAACATCTGATCCGCTTTCTCGGCAATCTGCCAAAGTCCAACGGGACGCGAAAATATCTGACTCTGTTAAGGCGCGGCGCTGTGCAGCGCTGGCGGTGATGGATGTTACCGCTAATGGGACGGCTTTGGAGCTCGCTTTGGCGGCAACCGAGGATTATGCGGGTCTCGCGCCCCGAGACAGGGCGTTCGCGCGGGCCATCGCGGCGACCGTATTTCGCAGGTCGGGCCAGATTAAAGCCGTGCTGAAACCTTTCGTGCGTAAAGCCCCGACCGCGCCGGTTCAGGCCGTTTTGCGAACGGCTGTGGCTCAGATTATTTTCATGGATGTGCCGCCTCATGCGGCCGTCAGCGAGAGCGTGGATGTACTGAAATCTCGGAAAACAACGCAAGGCTTTGCAAATTTCGCGAATGCGGTTTTGCGTAAAGTCGTGGAGGACGGGAAGAAACTCGCCGCTGCAAGCCCGCCAAAAGCAAATATTCCGGGGTGGATACGTGGGGAGTGGGAACGCAGTTATGGCAAAATTCCCATGACAAAAATCGCCGTGCAGCTGATCAAAGATCCCGGATTAGATTTGACGGTGCGTCAAAACCGTGAGGATTTAGCTGCCGCAACAGGCGGAACGCCTGTCGGACAACAGAGTCTGCGTTTGAAAACGATTGGCGATGTCACGGCTTTACCTGGATTTGAGGACGGCCAGTGGTGGGCGCAGGACTTAGCCGCCGCTCAGCCGGCGCAAATTTTGATGCGCCAATTCGAAGATGTGAAAAACATAAGAGCGCTTGATATGTGCGCTGCGCCGGGCGGAAAAACCCTGCAATTGGCAGCGGCAGGCATGGATGTCACCGCCGTGGATAAATCGAGCGGACGCCTTAAACGCCTAGAGGAAAATTTAGCACGCACGAAATTATCTGCTAAAATTGTCCATAAAGATGCCTTAGAATTTGACGCGGAGCCTTTTGACGCGGTGCTTTTGGACGCGCCCTGTTCTGCGACAGGTACATTTCGGCGTCATCCCGATGTTTTGCACAATCGAAGCCCCAAATCTGTCGCAGACCTTGTGCGTCTCCAGGACAAACTCTTGCCCAAAGCGGCGAGCTTAACCGCGCCAGGCGGTGTTTTGGTCTATGCGGTGTGTTCTTTGCAGCCCGATGAAGGTTTCCCGCGCATTAAGAAATTTTTGGAAAATGTGCCCGATTTTCGCCTTATTCCACTCCTATCCCTCCCAGGTCTGGACTTGCCGCCTGAGCGATTTGAAGGCGGTGTCGTTCGGACTTTGCCATGTGATATGCCCAAATCGGGAGGATTAGATGGCTTTTTTATTGCGGCGTTTCGGCGCAAAGCGTGAACTAAATACAGGAAATGCCTGCATTTAAGGCAATTCGGTAATGGCCCGTTAACCTGGATATGGTCCAATCTTTGCAAGACCTGCGTCAGATGTATCAATACGGGAGGCTCACATGAGCACGACAAAACTTCTCCGGGCCGGATTAATTGCCTCAGTTGGCGTTGCCGGACTAACACTCACAGCCCAAGCGCAAAGCCGCTATGGTAATGTGTATGACTATGAAAGTGGTCGGAATTGCGGGCAAGCCTGTGTCCCAGCTCCTGTTGCTGCGCCGCAAGCGTCGACGCGTTATGGCGCGCCTGTTTACGCGCCGGCTCCAACTTACACGCCGGCTCCAGTTTATAACCCAGCGCCTGTTTACGTTGATTGTGTTCAGGCAGGTACCTGCGCGCCGCAAGCCGCGACAGTCTACACGCAGCCCGCACAAACCTATACCGCGCCAGCACAAACTTACACACAGTCTACACAACT
Organism: uncultured Caulobacterales bacterium; assembly: GCA_938001915.1. GTDB lineage: Bacteria > Pseudomonadota > Alphaproteobacteria > Caulobacterales > Maricaulaceae > Litorimonas. The sequence continues at coordinate 7,068 of CALLBD010000027.1, forward strand.
CGCGCCTGTAAGCTGCCCAGCAGGAACAACAGCGCAGTCTGACGGAACCTGTTTGCAGGGCTCCAGCTCTTCTTTCACATCGTCTACAACAACTTACTCTGAGCCGTCCTATTCTTCAGGGACAACATACACAGCGCCAACTACGTTTTCTGAGCCTGCAAACTGCCCAGCGGGTACAACCGCGCAGTCTGATGGCACGTGTATGCAGCAATCAAGCTCATCATTCTCGTCTTCGTCGACATATTCTGAGCCGTCCTATTCTACACCGTCCTATTCTTCAGGCACAAGCTACTCGGCGGGGTCGACGTCTTTTGAGCCTGTGAATTGCCCAGCGGGTACAACCGCTCAGTCTGATGGCACATGTATGCAAGGCGGAAGCAGTTATTCTGGATCAACTGTAGAGCTCTTCACAGGAGATGCGACGTCTGCGTCAAGCGCAACGCCATCTTATGGCTATGGATCAAGCAATACCTATTCTTCAGGCGATTATTTGCCCATCCGCAAGTAAGCGGCTTGAAATGCTCCTAATTTTCTACCCACCTCCCCTTGGGAGGTGGGTTTTTTATGCGTAAGTGAAAATGGTGTCACGGAGGCCCTTGCACGTAATCGGCCCGCTTGCGGGCAGGGTTGCAACCCGTTAAGTAGGTCTCATGAATGATAAAGTCCTAATTTCCCCGTCAATTCTATCCGCTGATTTTGCGGCCTTAGGGCAGGCCGTCGCAGATATAGATGCGGCGGGCGCCGATATGATACATATTGATGTTATGGACGGACATTATGTTCCAAATCTGACGATTGGTCCCTCTGTCGTGAAGGCGCTAAGACGACATTCAAAAAAGCCTTTTGATGTGCATTTGATGATTTCTCCTACCGATGTTCTGGTGCCCATGTTTATCGAAGCAGGTGCGGATTATATTACCGTCCACCCTGACGCGGGGCCGCATTTGCACCGAACGCTACAGTCCATTCGTGCGGCGGGGGTGAAAGCGGGCATTGTGTTAAATCCGGGCGCACCCACAGAGCAAGTCGACCCTGTCATAGACCTGTGTGACCAAATTATGATTATGAGTGTAAATCCGGGATTTGGCGGGCAATCCTTTATTCCCTCTCAATTGGATAAAATCGCCGCGGTACGCGCAAAAATTGATGCGCATGTCGCCGCTGGGGGACAAGATATTTTGCTACAAGTCGATGGCGGCGTGAATCCTGAAACCGCGAGAGCCTGTATTGCGGCGGGGGCAACTTCCCTTGTCGCTGGGTCGGCCGTGTTCAAAGGCGCAGGCACATATGCCGAAAATATTGCGGCCTTACGCGGCGGCTCCGCCGTGAAGGCGGCTTGATATAAATCATGGGTAAATCTGGTCATCCTTCGACGCTGTCGCGTGTGCGAACGCCGCAAACGGCGATGAGGGCTGCGTCGCAATATGCGAGACGTATTTTACCGCTCCGCCCTAAATTAAACCTTCCAAGCCGCGCGCCTCTGCCTTTCAATTCGGCGCAGAGCCCCCTAATTTTGGGTGATGCGAAGAAGGCGAATGATTTGCTGGCGGGGCAATTTCACTTCTCGGGTCAATTGCTTGATGTCGGTCCGTGGACGGCGCCCGCACCCTCGCGCCGCTTTGCGGGATGGTTGCAGGAATTTGATTGGATGCAGGATTTGGTCGCCGGCGGACAGGCCGCGCACCATGCCCGCGCCCGGCTTTATGTCGATAGCTGGATTGAGACCTATGGAAAGGGAAATGACTTTGTGCATGAACCTGCCCGCCTAGCCCGCCGATTATTTAACTGGCTGTCGCTCTGGTCTCCCACTTTATCAGCACCCGGTATGGAAGAAAGCGAATTAGGATTAGGCGCGAAGGCCCGTGTCTTAGAGCAGCGCCGGGTCAGTATTTTGCGCCAACTTACAATATTGCGGGCCTCGCTAAAATCCATTCCGCCTGGATTGACGCGCCTGACCGCAGGCTGCGCCTTAGCGCTCGGCGGGGCGCGGATGACAGAAGGCAAAGCGCAGCTTTTAGAGCGGGGCTTAGATTTATTAGACCGTGAACTCCCGCTACAGATTTTACCGGACGGTGGGCACATTAGCCGGTCGCCTGAGATGACGGCGCTGGCGCTGGGGCAGCTTCTAACGTTGGATTTAATTTTGGCCGCTCGCGGCGTGGAAGGGTCAAAAGAACTCTCCCGCGCGATAGACCGTCTTGCGCCTATGGTGGCCTTTTTTCGCCGCGCCAGCGGAGAGCTGGCGCCTTTTCACGGCGGCGGCGAAAGCCAAAAGAAAACGATTAGCGCGCTTATCAAGGCTGCGCCGGGCAGCCCTAAGCCTTTCGGCTATGGCCCGCATGTTGGGTTCCAGCGCATAGACGCGGGCGGTACCGTGATGCTAATTGATACGGGTGACGCCCCGCCTCGCCCCTATGATACACAGGCCCATATGGCGCCGCTTGCGATTGATTTATCAACGCAAGAGGGCTCCATCATTACAAGCTGCGGATTTAATGCCGAGCAGCCACAGAATTGGTCGCGGCCTATTCGCGCCGCCGCCGCGCATTCAACCCTCGTGCTGGACAATCGCTCGCCGGGGCGTTTGCTGAAAAGTGAGTGGAAGCGCCGCGTCGTTGGCGATGCCGTTCAAAGCATAGCAGGTCCCGTTAAAGCGACCCGAAAAGAGCAAGAGTCAGGGAAATGGCTGGAGAGTTATCATGAGGGTTATTTAGGCGCCTATGGTCTCTCGCATCGCCGCCGCCTTTTTATACCGCCAGAGGGCGATGACGTGCGCGGAGAAGATAGCCTATTCTCGCCTATGGGATTTATTCCCTTTCGCCGAGACCAAGTGCCTTTCGCCATACGGTTTCATATTCACCCAGAAGTCCGCGTGAGCTTGTCTCAGGATAAGTCCTCCGCCCTTCTGGTTGTTGGTGGGCGCGTGGGCTGGCGTTTCCGTACGGATGGCGGGCAAGTCGTTTTGGAGGACTCCGTTTATTTGGCCGTGGGCACGATGCCCGTGAAAACTCAGCAACTTGTAATTTACGGTGAGGCCTTTTGCGACAGTGACGGGGAGACGCGGTCAAACCGCGTAAGATGGTCATTCAGAAAATTAAAGCCCTCGGAAGACCGAAACCGCAAAGCGCCCGTTCAAACAGATATTGAAGCCACAGCTTTACCCTCGAGCGAAAATGAGTCACACTCAGGTGAAGGGACGCCATGAGAAAGACGCACCAAACCAAATTCGATATGCGGCGGAGTTTCGCCTTAATCGGAGTCGACGTTATATTCGCTTTCGCGTCTATGATGATGGTTGTTCGCTGGCGTTTGGATTGGGCAAATGAGCCTATTCTCGGAAATATTGATCACAAATCCGCTTATATTGCGGGGGCAGCGACCCTCCTAATTTGGGTGCTTTTGCGCCAAGACCGGGCGATTTGGCGATTTACAACATTGGACGATTTCAGGCGTATTGGCGCGGGTATTGCGGCGGTTGCCATGATTGTTCCCCTAGTTTTACTCTTCTTTTTTGATCGTGCAGACCATTTTCCGCGCACCGCGCCCTTCCTGTTTGCCGCGATGTTTTTTGCCTTGATTATTGTGTCACGCGTGATTTCTATGTTGTTGCAAAATGGCGATTTCCGCGCCTTGTTCCGCGCACGTTCGACCTATGGTCAAGATGCGCTATTGGTGGGACCTGCACCGCATTTGTATAATTACCTGATTGACCGCGCGCGCAAGGGCGGCTCGGGCACTAATCAACATATGGGGTTTAACCCTGTCGGCCTAATTGAAACCTCAGGGCTTTATGAGGGGCGGACAATTCGCTCTGTTCCGGTCTTAGGCGGCCCAGATTCTTTGCGCGAAATTTATTTAAAAACCACAGGCCGGCAAGATAAGCCTCTCCAGATTATTGCGGTTGACCCAGCGCCCGACCGCCGCGTCACCGCGAAGCTGGTGAAAGTTGCTGCGGAATTGGGCGCGCCGCTGTCTCGCCGGTCTATGGACTTAAACCAAGGGCTCTCTGCCTTTGAAGCGGCGGATTTGATTGGCCGAGACATGCGCGTGCTTGACCTCGCCCCCGTTCGGGAGATGTTCGAAGGCCGCACAGTTCTTGTGACAGGCGCGGGCGGCTCGATTGGCTCAGAGCTGTCCAAGCAAATTGCCCAGCTCAACCCTGCAAAACTTATCCTCGTCGATCACTCCGAGTTCCATCTTTATAAACTTGAAAAGAGGCTCGCGCGTTTTCATCAAGCCGAAGAAAGCCCTTGCTGGAGCACGCTTTTGGGGGATGTCCGAAATGCGCCGCGTATGCGGGAAATATTTGCGCTTCAGCGTCCCGAAATTGTCCTTCATGCCGCGGCTTTGAAACATGTGCCTTTGGGTCAGAAAAACCCGCTGGAAGTGCTGCGCACCAATGTCATGGGGACGTCAAATGTGCTGGATATGTGCGCGGCTTTTGATGTCGACCATTTTATTTTGATCTCAACAGATAAAGCCGTGGCGCCCGTGAATATGATGGGCGCGTCAAAACGGATTGTGGAAATGATGACTTTGGCCCGCCAAGCGGCCCAGCCGGGATTGCAGGCCTCCTGCGTGCGCTTTGGTAATGTGCTGGCGTCCAATGGGTCTGTCGTGAATTTATTCGAAGAACAAATTGCCATGGGCGGCCCCGTTACCGTGACACATCCCGAAGTTGACCGCTATTTTATGACGCTCGAAGAAGCCGCCGCGCTCGTCTTGCAAGCGGCCGCCTTGGGGTCGAAACGCCGCGACGCCTCAGAGACGGGTCATGATACATCTGGCTGTATCTATGTTTTGGAAATGGGCGAGCCTGTGAATATTGGCCGACTTGCACGGCAGCTCATTCGCCTGCGCGGTAAAGTCCCGGATGTGGATATTGAAGTCCGCTATACGGGCTTACGCCCCGGCGAGAAATTGACCGAAGTTTTGTCCTATGAGGATGAAGATTTGGCCCCCACCGAAGTCGAGGGCGTTCAGCTCTACAACCGCGCGGTGCTGGATCCCGCCTCCGTGCTCAACCGGACGAAATCTCTTATTCGCGCGCTGAATACGCGGGACCGGGTCTCTATTCGCAGGTCCATTGCGCAGCTCGTGCCAGGCTATGACCCTGAGGATTTATTAGACGAACCTGAGCTGGCCATTATCTCTAATATTGGGGATGTTGACGCGGTCGCAAATGATGTGGATGAGAGCACAGGGACTGAAGGCTAACTATAGAAACGGCCCTCGCGCCGTGATAGTCGGCGGGTGATTTTCATGACCCACATAGGGACCCCAGCTCATGCCAGCACCCAATCCTGATTTGCCCGCTTTTGACCCCGCCCGCCTCGCGCCTGTCAAACGCGCTCTAATTTCTGTTTCAGATAAGTCCCGCCTTCTCGATCAAGCCAAAGCCCTGCATGAGCGCGGCGTGAAGCTGGTCTCTACGGGCGGCACGCACCGCGCGATTGCCGGCGCAGGCATCCCCGTCAAAGATGTGAGCGAGCTGACGAATTTCCCCGAAATGATGGACGGCCGCGTGAAGACTTTGCACCCGATGGTGCATGGCGGATTGCTCGGCGACCGCGATTTGACCTCGCATAAAGACGCCATGCATGACCACGGCATTCTCTCTATCGATTTGCTCATCGTTAATCTCTACCCCTTTGAACAGGCCGTCGCAGGCGGCGGCAGCTATGAGATGTGCGTTGAAAATATCGATATTGGCGGCCCGGCCATGATCCGCGCGGCGGCGAAAAATCACGCCCATGTTGCCGTCTGTACGGACGCTGATGATGTGGATGCGGTTCTGGCCGATATGGACGCGAATGACGGACAGACCACGGGCACGTTGCGCCGCGCTTTGGCGTGCAAAACTTACGCACGCTCGGCCGCTTATGATGCGGCGATTGCAAATTATTTCGCAGATATTGTGGACGGCACACCCGCCTACCGCGCGCAAGCCGGCGCTCTGAAACAAGAGCTCCGCTACGGCGAAAACCCGCATCAAACGGCGGCCTTTTATTCCGACGGCTCGAACCGCCCTGGTGTTTCCACCGCGCAGCAACTCCAAGGCAAAGCGCTGTCTTATAACAACATTAATGACACGGACGCCGCCTATGAACTCGTCGCAGAATTTGGCGACACCTCCAAAGGTGATAAGCCTGCAGTTGCGATTATTAAACATGCCAACCCTTGCGGCGTGGCTGTGGCGGATGACTTTATCACGGCCTATAAAAATGCGCTGGCCTGTGACCCCGTTTCGGCTTTTGGCGGCATTGTTGCGCTGAACGGAAATCTCGACGCGGCCACAGCGACAGAAATCGTCAAAGTTTTCACCGAAGTCGTCATCGCCCCAAGCGCGGATGAAGACGCGATTGCGGTCTTTAAGAAAAAGAAAAACCTGCGCTTATTAATTGCGGGCGGCCTGCCTGATGTGAATGCGCCGTCTCTCACGCAGCGCAATGTCGCGGGCGGTATTTTGGTACAAAACCGCGATAATGGCTCTGTGGCCGATGACGACCTGAAAGTCGTCACAAAGCGCGCGCCGACGGACGCGGAAATGGCCGATCTGCGTATGGCGTGGAAAGTCGCCAAACATGTCAAATCAAACGCGATCATCTATGTCAAAGACGGCGCAACGGCCGGCATTGGCGCGGGTCAAATGAGCCGAATAGACTCGGCTAGAATCGCAGCGCGCAAAGCCGAAGACGCCCAAGCCGCCGCAGGGTGGGATACGCCAAAAACCAAAGGCTGCGCCTGCGCCTCTGATGCGTTCTTCCCCTTCGCCGACGGCATGCTCGCCGCAGCCTCCGCAGGCGCCAGCTGCGTCATCCAGCCTGGCGGCTCCATCCGCGACGAAGAAGTCATCGCCGCCGCCGATGAAGCGGGCCTAGCGATGGTGTTCACAGGGATGCGGCATTTTAGGCACTAATCCAGCGCGACCCCGTCTCGGTATTCAATCCGGGAGATTAAATGCAGCGGGCGTGAAGGATTAGCGAGCGGCGTAAAAAGAATGAGTCCGTGGGACCCATTCTTAGCCGCGTAAAAATTAGCGATTAAACCTAAAGGCGCGATATGTTAGTGTGCATATTATGTGTATCTTCATTACCGTCATAGCCAAGGCATCCGATAAAGAGCTGGTCTCAGATATTCTCATAAATGCGGGTTGCCGTGCCGAAGTCATTGACAACCCGTCGCTTGGGAAAAGAATCAGTGAAGACGAGATTCAATTTATCTCGACAACTGGGCATTGCAATTGTGATACGGTTTTAGGATATGAACCTGATAGCTCTTCGGACAAATTTGCAGCGAATATCAAAAAACTAAAACGCAAAAAATGGTCTCAAGCGAAAATTGATCGATATATAGTAGATCAAGAGAAGACAGCCGAGAAAAAAGAAAATCAAAAATTGGCAAGAGGTGGTGATAGCGTAGAGATGTGGGCGGACATTATCTCCACAGCTTTGGACGGCGGCGCGCAGAAACTGGGTTTATTTTTCAGAATGTATAGTGGTTTGATTGTGTCTGAAAATTTTGAACCTACTGTACGAACTGTGAAGTTCAAAGATTTTGAAAAGCGTGAGTTTCGCGAATTGAAAGAAAATGAAATTTGTTACTTCCGTTGACTCTATGCGGATGCACCATGGATTACTGGAACAAGTCCGGTAATAATGCGCGGTTATAGTGGGGAATGATTCGGGTGATTCCTTCTCTCTTCCGTCATTACCGCCCTTGAGGCGGTAATCCATGCGATCTCGAAATTGGGTTATGGATTACCAGAACAAGTCTGGTAATGACGGGGTAAGAAAAGGTGACTTGGGTAATTACCTTTAAAGAATATCTTCCCGTCGAAAGGTTTCGATGTCTGTGCGAAAAGACTGAATTGTCCCTTCACTGGGCGTAATGCAGACGATGAAATCTGGTAAAGCCTTATCTGTTGGTTTGCCGTCTACGCCTTTTGATCCAGGTTCGTCATCCCAAGCAATTAAATGGATTTGGACGACATAGTCACCCGGGTCTAAATCGATTAGCTTTATATTCTCTGTTGGAGCCTTCCCGACGGTCTCAATTCCTGAGAGCGCTATTTTACCTTTTGATTTTAGCAAGTAAGGTTGCGAGGACACCGTTAAATATTTTTGCTCACGCTCCGAAAGTTTGGCTGCCTCATGAAGCTTTAGGTCGACGCAAAATGCGCCATCGGATTGAATGTTAATGGGGACAAAGTCCGCGTTTTTAATATTGCGGCCGATATCTACATCCTCAACAAATTCTTTTTCCCACTCATCATAATTTTCAATATGCTGATAGGTGGAATAGTCCCATAGGCTAAGCATGCCTGCGCCAGTGTAAAAGACATTATTCGCTGTTTCAGTCGGAGCCTGAACTTTCGATTTTTTATTGAATATCCCAAACATAACACCGCCCTTTCGTAAACCGTCGTGAATTTTGCATAGCTAAACCGTGACGTCCATTTTCTTTTCTAACAGGTCATCCTCATTTCTACCCGCCCATATCCCCCATAAAACCGCTGCTTCAAAAAACATACTCCACGCTTTTCCATTTGCCCTCATATTTAAACTCGTTCCGCTGGACATGGACAGGTTAGCGCTTTCTGACTGGTCTGGGGGACGATGGGCTTGAGCGTCTGGGATTTAGTCCCCAGAGTGTGCCGGGGCTTTTACATCGAGAGGCGACCGTTTTGTCTTAACCGGGGCCGTCAGAACCGTCAAAAGATGGGGCCAGTTGGATGTGGTAGGAAACGCAGCTAATTGGCACGGGAGAAACTCCTTACCAGAGTTTAGCCTGTTGTGGCGTGCATGACCGGAAGGCATGACTGCGGGACCCCCGCCCGGTGTATCAACAACCATCGCCGCGTGGTGAAACTCGCGTAAAACAAAACTTAAATCTGGTCTCCATCGCGGGGGCCACTACGCGGGCAGTCCTTATTGTCCAATGATTAGACTTCGGCAGACATATCGATTGTCTGCAAGCCTACCCGCTTGGCTTAGCCTCTGAGGAAAAAGCCGTAAGCGGGATTATTGGTCTCTGGCGTCATGGGATAGCCTGTCCCTGCGAGCTGCGCTTCGAGGGCGGGGATGTCCGCCGCTTCGACGTGAAAGCCGCAGAGCACATGGCCTTCCGCCGCGCCGTGATTGGAGTAATGAAACAAGGAGATATTCCACCGTGCATCCAGCGTTTCCAGAAATTGCGTCAGCGCGCCTGGGCGTTCTGGGAACTCAAATCTATAAATGGCTTCGGCGCGATTATTCCCCCGACCGCCGACCATGTGGCGCAAATGGCGTTTGGCGAGGCGGTCATGGGAGAGGTCCGTCACATGGATATTTTGCGCGGCCATATCCTCGATAACGCGGGCGCGGTCCGTCATATCGCGGGTCTTGAGGCCGACCAAAACATGGGCCTCTTGGCGCTCGGCAAAACGGTAATTAAATTCGGTCACGGCGCGCTGTCCGAGGGCGCGGACAAAGTTCAGAAAAGCGCCCGCCTGCTCTGGGATGGTCGCCGCGAAAAGCATTTCCTCGCCAGCGCCAAATTCGGCGCGGTCAACCATATGGCCGATGCGGTCGAAGTTCACATTCGCGCCCGAAATAGTGACGACGAGATCGCCCCCATCTTCGCCTATATAGGGCGCCTCGCCGGATTTGATATGTTGGATAACGCCCGCCAGTGCTTGTGCGCCCGCTGGCTCAACGACGGTGCGCGTCGCCTCAAATACATCTTTGACGGCGGCGCAAATCTCGTCATTGCTGACGGCGATATGGCCGTCGACCACCTGCCTACAAATGGCAAAGGTCAGCTGACCAAAAGTGCGGACAGCGGTCCCGTCTGCAAAACCGTCAACATGGTTCAAGCTGACGGGTTGGCCTGCCGCCAATGCCTGTCCCAGTGTCTGCGCGCCTTCGGCCTCGACGGCAAAGACTTTGGCATTCGGGGCGTAGCGGTCAAACCACGCGCCAATGCCAGAGACCAATCCGCCGCCGCCTGTGCAGACATAAACTGCCGAAGGCTGGCGGGGCATTTGCTCCAAGATTTCCTTACCCACCGTGCCTTGCCCCGCAATCACATCGCGTTCGTCAAAGGGGTGGACAAAGACCGCGCCCGTTTCATCGGCATATTTGATCGCGGCCTCGCAGGCATCGTCATAATTATCGCCTATCAGTTTGGTCTGCGCGCCCCTGGCTTGCACGGCGCTGACCTTAATCGGCGGGGTCGTGACAGGCATAAAAATCAGCGCGTTGATTTTGTAATATTGTGCCGCCGCCGCCACGCCTTGCGCGTGATTGCCCGCACTGGCCGCGACCACGCCGCGGGCGCGCTCGGCTTCATTCAGCTGCGCAATGCGATTGGCCGCGCCGCGAATTTTGAAGGAGAACACATCTTGCATGTCCTCGCGTTTCAGCCAGATATTGCGGCCCAAGGCAGCGGAGAGTTTGGGCGCAAATTGCGTCGGCGTGCGCTGCGCGAGGCCGTAAACCTGCGCGGCATCAACACGCGCGCGCAAATCATCGAGATCTATTTTTGGCGGCTTAACGTCCGACATGATCCGCTATCCATTGGCCTACATGTGCGGTGGTCAGCGCCCCACCCAAATCGCCCGTGGTTTGATTTTCCGCCAAGGCGGCTTCGACGGCATCTTCTATGGCCCTCGCTTCCGTCTCTAATCCAAAACTTAGGCGGAGCATCCACGCGGCGGAGAGTATCATTGCCAGCGGATTGGCTTTGCCTTGGCCCGCAATATCGGGGGCGCTGCCGTGGATAGGTTCAAACATGCCCATGCGTCCATCGGACAGGGAGGCCGACGGGATAACGCCCATGGAGCCGCAGAGCACAGAGGCTTCGTCGGTCAAAATATCGCCGAACATATTCTCGGTCAGGACGACATCAAAATCCTGCGCGCGGGTCAGCATATGCATGGTCATAGCATCGACGAGGAGGTGCTCCAGCTCAACCTCGGGATAGGCTTTCGCCACATCAATTACGGTCTCGCGCCACAGGCGGGAGGTCTCAAGGACGTTGGATTTATCCACCGAGGTGACCTTTTTGCGGCGGGTCATGGCAAGGTCAAAAGCTTTAATGGCGATACGGCGGACCTCGGCTTCGGAATAGCGGCATTCGTCAAATGCGCCTTGATCGTCGCGGCCTTTCGTGCCGAAATAAATCCCGCCTGTCAGCTCGCGCATGACAACAAAGTCTACGCCTTCAAGGCGCTCGCGTTTTAATGGCGCGCGGTCAATCATTGCAGGATAGGGCGCGCAAGGGCGGATATTGGCGTAAAGGTTCAAGCGCTTACGCAGCGGCAGCAGCGAGCCCAGCTCGGGGCGGTCTTCGCCCTTCAAATGATCCCATTTCGGCCCGCCCACCGCGCCCAGCAGGATTGCGCCCGTCCGCTCGCAGGACTCGAAACTGTCATCGGGCAGGGGCTTTTGACCCGCATCAATTGCCGCGCCGCCGACGAGGTGATGTTCGATATTTAAGTCGTGACCAAATTTGCTCGCGACGGCTTGAAGGACTTCGATGGCGGCAGCGCCGACTTCGGGGCCAATCCCGTCGCCGGGTAGGTAAGTGAAAGTGATGTTCATCGGCTCGCGACTCTCTGTGACTCAAATTTTGCAATCGCGTCAGATTGATTTTGTAAATATCCCATCTCGTCAACGCCTTCCATCAGGCAGTGACGGGAGAAAGCGTCAATCTCGAAACTATAGGTGCCGCCATTGCGCGGCAAATGTACTTCGCAGGCGTCCAAATCTACGCTCACCTCCGCGCCAGGGTTTTCGAGCAGCCAGTCATGGGCGCGCTTCTCAATTATGATGGGCAGAAGTCCGTTTTTGAGCGAATTATTGCGGAAAATATCTGCGATTTCGGAGCTAATGACGACGCGGATTCCGTAATCGGTCAGGCCCCAAGGCGCATGTTCGCGGGAGGAGCCGCAGCCGAAATTATCGCCCGCGACAAGGATTTCACAAGCCTTGCCAGCTTCCGAATTTAAGACGTGGTCCGTCGGATTTCCCTCGGCGTCATAGCGTAAATTGGAAAAGACATGTTCGCCCAAACCTGCCTTGGTCGTCATGGACAAAAATTTGGCCGGCATGATTTGGTCCGTGTCGATATTCGTATCGCTGAGGACAAGCGTCTTTGAGGTGACTGTTGTGAGAGGGGCAAAGCTCATGCGGCTGTCTCCATCTGACGCGGGTCGGTGATGACGCCCGTTATGGCTGTTGCGGCAGCGGTCTCTGGCGAAGCCAAGACCGTGCGAACGCCGGGCCCTTGGCGCCCCATGAAATTGCGGTTGGAGGTCGAGACAACGAGGTCGCCCGGCGCGCCAATATCGCCGTTCATGCCTAGGCACATGGAACATCCCGCCTCGCGCCATTCTGCGCCCGCCTCAAGGAAGATTTTATCCAGCCCCTCTTCCTCGGCTTGGTATTTTGTAATCACGGAGCCGGGGACAATAATCGCGGTCAGCCCGTTTGCGACTTTGCGGCCACGAAAAATCTCTGCAGCGGCGCGTAAGTCCTCAAGGCGGGAATTGGTGCAAGAGCCGATAAAGACCTTATCGACCTTGGTGCCCGCAATTTTCTCGCCCGAATTCAACTGCATATAATTCAGCGCATTTTGGTCGGCCTCAGATGCGGCTGCGGGGATAAGACTATCGATGGAAATGCCCATGCCGGGGTTGGTCCCATAGGTAACCATGGGCCGAATATCTTCGGCTTTGATATGGACCTCTTTGTCAAAGACCGCGCCCTCATCCGTAACGAGCGACGCCCAATCTTCGCAGGCCGCGTCAAAATCCTCGGGCGCGAATTTGCGGCCCTTGATATAATAAAATGTCGTCTGGTCAGGCGCAATTAGGCCGCAGCGCGCGCCGGCCTCGATGGCCATATTACAGACCGTCATACGCCCTGCCATGCTCATCTCTTCAAAGACATTGCCGCGATATTCCAGCGCATAGCCCGTGCCGCCGCCCATCGTAATCTCGGCGATAATGTGCAGGATGACATCCTTGGGCGTGACGCCCTTGGCCAGCCGTCCATTGACGTTAATTGCCATGGTCTTGGGTTTCGTCATCAGCAAACATTGGTTCGCCAGCACATGTCCGACTTGGGTGGTGCCAATGCCAAAGGCGATGGCACCGAACGCGCCATGTGTTGCCGTATGGCTATCGCCGCAGACAATTGTCATGCCGGGCTGCGTCGCGCCGAGCTCGGGTCCCATGACGTGGACAATGCCGCGATTGTCACTGTCCCAGCCATGGGTCTCAATGCCGTGGGCTTTGGTATTGGCCAGCAAAGTCTCGACCTGCGTTTCGGCCTGCGGCGTCACATAGGGGCGCGAGCCATCGGCGTTGACGCGGGTCGGCGTCGAATGATCAATCGTCGCCAGCGTGCGGTCAGGACGGCGCACCTTCAGGCCGCGCGTTTTAAGCTCGGTAAAGGCCTGCGGCGAGGTGACCTCATGTATGAGATGCAGGTCGATATAAAGCGTGGC
>CALLBD010000028.1 GCA_938001915.1 uncultured Caulobacterales bacterium
CAATATCAGGAATGTGGGCCTGCCATCGAACCGCGCTTCAAGCTTGTGAAACAGATAGGTCAGCACTGGCGCGACAAGCGCTTTGGAATGCATCAACTCTTCCATCTCGAAAGCTTGCGTTGAGTTGTCTCGTAGCGTGTCTTCATTCCCGTCGAGAATATGCCCGTAAGCGCCCTTTAAGGTGAATGGTTTCAGCGCAAGGCGTAGGTCACCATCTTGGATTAGGGCTGATAATCCGGTCAGGGTTCTTTGCTCGTGCGGAGCGGTCGCAAGACTGCTGAGCGCAGACCACACACTATCTTCAATTTCGGGCGTAATATCGACGCCTTTGGACGCAAATAATCCAAGTACCCATTCTTGGGCCCAAGCTATCTCCGCCTCGTCATCAATCCCTCTGAGCGGCTGAAAGACTAAGCCTGTATCTGTCTCGCCAAGGGCGTAAAAGTCTCCTCCAAGCGCATCAATAACCCCCCGAGAGGACGCCCCTTTGTCGAAGGTAAAAACCTGCGCGTTCGGATAACGTTTGAACTGCATGGCAAGCAAATTGAGCAATACGGATTTACCTGCGCCCGTTGGCCCGACTACGAGTGTATGGCCCACATCGCCTTGGTGCGTCACAAGCCTAAACGGCGTATGCCCTTCTGTGGTGGCGTATAGTAACGGCCCATCATCCAAGTGAGCATTGTTTTCCGGCCCCGCCCAAACGGCAGATAAAGGCATCATGTGAGCTAGGTTCAATGTGGAAACTAACGGGACCCGCACATTGGCATAAGCATTGCCGGGATGTGTCCCAAGCCAAGCGTCTACAGCGTTGACCTTTTCATGGATGGACACAAACCCGCGCCCATTGATTATGCGCTCAACAGCCCGAATACGGGCTTCTGCTACGGCGGCGTCCTCATTCATGACGCATATAGCGGTCGTCATATATCCATAGGAGACATAATCACCGCCTAAGTCTTGCAGCGCTGCATCAGCATCAATGGCTTTATTGTCGGCGTCGTTATCAACCAAAACTGATTGTTCATTCATCAGCGCTTCTTTGAGGAGCGCTACGACGGATTTACGCTTGGCAAACCATTGCCGCCGTGTTTTCGTTATAACCTTTGTCGCTTCCGTTTTGCTCAGAGGCAAAAAGCGCGTCATCCAACGATATGAGAACCCAAGCTTATTCAGCTCATCTAAAATTCCCGGTGTTGTATCACTCGGAAATCCCAATATGGATATGCTGTGAATTGAATGGTCATCAAGGCGCGGTACTAATCCACCGACAAGATCAGCCCCGCCAATAATGCCGTCCAGATAAGCTGGGGTTTCGGGCGTTTTGACCAAATGACGTTTCGGGGAAACGGTAGATTGTAGATATGTGAGTGTGGCGTCATCATCGAGCCATTGTGCCATTGGGAATTGCGCTTGCAGAAGATCTAAACATCTATTGCATTCTGATATGAAGCTATGGAGATGGTCTTGAACTGATAGCCCTGTATCATCTTCTGGTATTTCGATGAGAAGGTTTTCTGCTTTGTTAGAACGGTCGGCAGGTGGAATGAATTGCAGCGTCAAATAATAGACAGATTCAAATAGCTCATTCGTGTCTTCTTCAAACTCTCCGCGCCTCTCTTGATCGACAAGCCATGCCGCAGGGTCAGTAAATGTTGATTCAGGATAGCTTTTTGCTGGAATGCGAGCGGCTTCAAAATACAGCGCCCATCCAGAGCTAAATCGGCGAAGCGCATTATTGATACGAGCGCATGTCGCCACCAATTCTTCTTCAGTAGAACTTTCAAGGTCAGGTCCGCGAAATTCTGCCGTGCGCTGAAAACTGCCATCTTTGTTAAGCACCACACCGGGCGCAACAAGCGCTGTCCACGGCAAATAATCTGCCAGACATTCAGGACGTTTTTGGTATTCGTTCAAATACATCATGAGAGATATCCTTTGTGTTTGATGTGGCGAATGAGAACTTCCATGAATTGAGGGTCACGCGAGGCTGCGAGCACGCAAAGTGTATGGGCGCACACATAATAGATGATCCCAAGCACCCAGAGCTGAAGCCCCAGACCTAACGCCGCCGCCAATGTCCCGTTGAGGATGGCTGCCGTTCTCGGAACTCCGCCCATAAGAATAGGCTCGGTAAGAGAACGGCGAACGGGAATAACGTAACCCTCTGGAAGATCAGCTTGCATTAGATGACCGCGCCGCCTGAGAAGCTGAAGAATGACAAGAAGAAGCTTGTCGCCGTGAAAGCGATAGACAGACCAAAGACAATCTGAATGAGCTTGCGAACGCCGCCGCCTGCATCACCAAAGGCCAAACCAAGGCCTGTCATAATGATAACAACTGTGCCGAATATCTTAGCGACAGGGCCTTCGATTGAACGCAAAATTTGCGTGAGCGGGCCTTCCCAAGGCATAGATGAGCCTGCCGCATGTGCCGTTTGCGGTGTCAACAGCATGACGCCTGCAACGATAAGCAATCCGATCATTATACGCTGCTGGGTATTTCCGTGTGTTAGTGGTCCGTACATTTTTCACCTCCTTGATGAGTAAGTTTTGGAATTGAAGACGGGGCCGAAAGCGGCTGAAGTTCGTAGACTTCACCGCTGACTCCAATGAGACGCGCAATCGTTTCGATGCGTCTTTTGGTGCCGCGTCCGGATATGAAGACAATCACGTCGATTGCCTCCGCAATGAGAGCGCGCGGTACGACCGGAGCGCCTTCAAGGATTAGTTGTTCTATACGGCCCAAGGCCGCCTTTGCTGAATTTGCATGAACGGTCGCAATGCCGCCGGGATGCCCCGTAGTCCACGCTTTGAGCATATCGAGGGCTTCCGGCCCGCGAACTTCACCGACAATAATGCGGTCAGGCCGTAGCCGTAATGTTGAGCGTACAAGGTCAGCGAGCGTTACGTTTTTTCCGTGTGTGCGCAGAGCTACCGTGTCTTTAGCTTTGCACTGAAGCTCGCGCGTATCTTCAAGAACAAGAACACGATCCCCCGTATCAGCAATTTCGGCTAAGATGGCATTAGCAAGCGTTGTCTTGCCGCTAGATGTTCCGCCTGCGATGAGAATATTTAGGTGCGAGGAAACAGCGTAGCGAAGCGCCTCCGACTGATCTCCCGTCATAGTCCCGCCCTTCACATAATCCGCTAATGTGAAGACAGTGACGGCACCTTTACGGATTGAAAAACACGGCGCTGTGACCACAGGCGGCATGACGCCTTCAAAGCGTTCGCCATTGCCTGGAAGCTCCGCGCTAATAATCGGAAATTTCGTCGTTACGTCTTGATTGATGTGACTCGCAACGAGGCGCACGACACGTTCACCTTCGCTGGGCGTCAGTACCTTTTCAGTGTCAAATCGGCCAACGCCTAGTTTATCAAGCCATAGATGCCCATCTGGATTGACCATGATTTCTATAACTTTGGGGTCATCCAATGCTTGTACAATATCAGCTCCCATTGCCGTGCGAAGCATAGCTAAAGTGCGCTGCGAAGTGGCTGTATTTTGCGGCTCAAGCATCTGCTTTCTCCTTCTTGGAAGGAGCAGGCTTTTTCTTCTTAAGCGCCTTAAGTAGCGCGACTTCTTCAAGCTTGAAAAAATCCTCGTCACTTACGAGAACATCTTCGAGCGCATTTTTGAAAGTCTTGCCTCCGTTCTTCATTTTCAGGCCGAGTTGGTCAATAAATTGGTTGAGGAGCTTCACCCCCATCACCGCACGGACATCATTATCGCCGGCGTTTTGGTTGGGGGCCATTGTGAAGAAATACTGCATGAAGAGTGACAGCGTTTCCGAGATGAGGTTCATATCCCGGCTATGCCGATGGTTATGACGCAACATGAGATCTAAGCGTTCATAGATGTCGCTATCTCTGCGGTCATCGCGCTCATGGCTGTAGTAACACGCGAGCGCGGCATTGATCTCTTTAGACTGAGAGCTGCCTTTGCGTTTTGAAGCACTCTCAAGATGACGCCAGTTCTGTTCCGTAATACGGCCCCTAATTCTGCGAGATAATTTGTTCTTGATATTCATGACATCCCCAACTCAGGTTCATTCGTGCGGGAGAGTTCATGAGCGCGCGCAAGGTTCGAGGTATCGCGAACGAACTCACCGAGCTTGATAGAGGTCGTGAGATCATCACTCTCTGGGAGCTCTTGCTCCCTGACTTCGTTTTCGGGGGACGCGGCCATCAAGCTAGCAACATCGATATCTGGCTTTTGGTCTTTGCCGCCGTCATCGTCAGGCGCAGGCTTTGCCGCCTCTGGTTTTTCTTCTGCCGTATAAAGGCGGTCATCCACGGACCGTGTCTGCTGCCCCCAAACGCAAGGCGTATCTGGGGAAAGACCGCCATAACCGTCTGGTGATATGGGTGGAGGTGCAGCGACACGGCCTGTGAAATTCTTATCCGCGTAATAGCGAACCTTTTGGGCCTTAATGGGAGAGAAACCCGACAAGAGAATGAGCTGTTCATTGCTTGGCAACTGCATGATCTCGCCCGGCGTGATGAGCTGACGCGCAGTTTCTTGGCGCGATACCATGACATGCGATAACCACGGCGCAAGACGGTGGCCTGCATAGTTCCGCATGGCCCGCATTTCGGTGGTGCTGCCAATCGCGTCTGACAAACGTTTCGCCGTCCGTTCGTCATTGGTCGCGAAGGCAACGCGCACATGACAGTTATCAAGGATGGAATTATTCGGCCCGTAGGCTTTCTCAATCTGGTTTAGCGATTGAGCAATCAAGAAAGCTCGCAATCCATATCCTGCCATGAAAGCCAATGAGCTTTCAAAGAAGTCCAAGCGGCCAAGAGCGGGAAACTCATCAAGCATCAAGAGGAGCTGGCGCTTGGGCTTATTGTCACCGCTGACCACGAGTTCTTCAGTAAGGCGGCGGCCAATCTGGTTTAAAATCAACCTTACTAACGGCTTTGTACGAGAAATATCTGACGGCGGTATAACGAGATAGAGCGAGACGGGTTTATCCGCTTTCATCAAGTCAGAGATGCGCCAGTCACATTTTGACGTTACCTTTGCCACTGTGGGGTCACGGTAAAGGCTCAGAAAACTCATAGCGGTTGAAAGTACGCCCGAACGCTCATTATCTGACTTGTTGAGAAGTTCACGCGCGGCTTGGGCAATAACCGGATGGACAGACAGTTTTACCTTATCGCCGAGATGATTGGTTTTCATCATGTTCGATAACGTCTGTTCAAAAGTCCTGTTCGGGTCAGATAGAAATGAAGCTACGCGGGCCAAGGTCTTTTCACGTTCGGCATAAAGAACATGAAGGATGGCACCAACTAAGAGACTGTGGGCGGTCTTTTCCCAATGGTTGCGGCGTTCAAGCATACCTTCAGGGTCAACAAGAATATCGGCAATGTTTTGAACGTCGCGGACTTCAAATTCGCCTCTGCGCACTTCCAGTAAAGGATTGTATTTTGCGCTCTCAGCATTTGTGGGATCAAAAAGCAGACAGTGAGAGAATGTTGATCTCCAACCGCTCGTAAGCTGCCAGTTCTCGCCCTTGATGTCATGAATGACGGCACTATCTGTCCAAGAGAGAAGCGTTGGAATAACCAGGCCGACGCCTTTACCAGAACGTGTCGGCGCAATTGCCATAACATGTTCAGGGCCGTCATGGCGGATGTAATCATGTTTAGTACGGCCAAGAAATACGCCCGTATCTTCAAGTAACCCTACACGTTTGATTTGCTTTGCAGTTGCCCAGCGTGACGAACCAAATGTGTTTAAAGACTTTGAAGCCCGACCACGCCAAACAGAACAAATGACTGCGAAGATAATACCGACAAAACCGCCGCCTGCTGAAATCATTCCACCTTTGGAAAAGATGTGAGGCGCATAAGCATCAAATTGATACCACCACGGAAACAGTTTCCAAGGCGCGTAAATTTTGTGATTGCCAAAGCTTGCGAATCCCGTTCCCAAATAGGCATCGTAGTCGAATTGGAAGGCCACCCACTGCGTTGCATACCAAGTGGTCAGAATGATCGTCGTGAATACAACGATGATTTGTCCAATGAGAATGCTTTGTGGCGACATAGCCTAGTCCTTCAAGTTGATGGACTTAGGCTGTCAGAAAACCTGTTTTTTCGTCTAGTGTAACAATTCGGTACTTTTTAGCACTTTTTGGTAGTTTTTTCCGCTTTTTAGTACTTTTTTCCAAAATTGGATTTTAGAGCGCGTCACAGAACAGCCCCGTAAATGTGAACTCTCAGGTATAATTCAAAGGCCATGAGTGAGCTGCATGCATGCGCTGCAACATCCCCCTCTGATTTTGAGTATTCTCCACTTACCCACATCGAAAAGGAAGATATTCCTAATATTGCCTTGACTAATGTTCTTATTTCGTTCTTTTTCACTCGTCCGCGCTAACGATGGACGAAACATGCGAAAACCAGAAACAATTGAAAGGCTCTACCTCGATTTCGATGGGTTCTTTGCATCTGTGGAACAACAAGCTCGTCCTGCTCTTCGAGGTAAGCCCGTTGGCATAGTTCCATTTGACGGCACGGTGCATACGGTCGTCATTGCTTGTTCAAAAGAAGCTAAAGCGCGCGGCGTTAAAAACGTGATGAAGTTAGCCGATGCAAAGAAGATTTGCCCTGAACTAATCTTGCAATGCCAAACGCCGGATTTATACCGCCGCGCCCATAACGCTCTTATTGCTGAAATCAACAGCGTCATTCCCATTGAAGCTATCAAGTCGATTGATGAGCTGTGCTGCAAACTCGACCCTCGCGACATTGCTGACCCTCATGGGTTATCCGTTAAAATCAAAAAAGCCATTAGCGAAGGTGTCGGCGAATTTGTAACTTGCTCAATTGGTTTTGGCGCTAATCGGCACCTCGCGAAGATTGCCTGCAAGATGGACAAGCCCGACGGCGTAACCATCTGGCATCCGCATATGATGCCGGGGCCGTTATTGAATCTACCCTTTGACGATATTCCTGGCATTGGCGGACGGATGGAACAACGCCTGATGCGTGCCGGTATTTACAACATGAAAGATTTACTCGCGACCGAACCTAAACAAATGCGCAAGCTATGGCGCAGCGTCACAGGCGAACGGCTTTGGTATGCGCTGCATGGCTATGACGTTAAGGCGCAAAAGTCCGAACGCGGCATGTTTGGGCATGGCCGTGTTTTGCCGCCTGAACTCCGCACCTTCAAAGACGCACGTGATTGCTCCCGACTTCTGCTTGTAAAAGCGGCCCGCCGCATGCGGCGCGAAGAGTTTTATGCCAGCTCTCTCTATATGTGGCTTAGTCTTCGTAACCGCTCCATCAAAGAACAAGGTTGGTCTGCTCGTCACAAACTCCATATGGCAAATGATGACCAAGCCTGCCTGAAAGGTCTCGATGTTTTATGGGAACGGGCAAGGCACCAAATCCCAAGTCATCTAAAAGTAGTGCGTGTCGGCGTCACGCTTGGCGACCTTACAGAAGCTGGTGCGCGTCAGCTCGATATGCTCATCAATGATGATCCTGAACGCCAAAAATGGGAATCCGTTACATCGGCTATGGACAGCCTCAACTCTCGATATGGAAAGTCACTTGTCACAATGGGGCCGTGGAAACTACCGCCCGGTGGCAACCTTGGCGGCAAAATCAGTTTCACCCGAATTCCGCGCGCGGAGGATTTCTGGTGAGCTGGAAAAAACAATTACAGTTATTGGACTTTGACGCCGAAGTTCGGCTTGAAGCGCGCTGCTGCAAATGCGGCTACACATGGTACGAACAACCCTGCATCTATTATCATAAATCCCATTTGCGAATGCTTTATGTGGATGAGTTTGAAAACAAGCTGCGTTGCAAGCAATGGAACTGCGGCGGTAAAATCAAACTAGCTCAAACCAGCGAGGAAGAAACGGAAGGGTTTCAGGGGGGCTTGGCTTAGGAGTGGCGACATCCAAACCGAGCATTAGCTTAGAGCCTTAAAACAGCAAAAAACTAGGTTAAAGGTACGTTATTTGACTGGAGTTAAACTGAAACTCATGACTAGTCGGCACCACTATAGATGTCGAACAATGTGCGAAAGAACCGGTCGTAGGGTAATGCGCGTGGATTTCGTCTAACGCTGGCTCGTAGGTATACATATTCGGGTTCTCTACGCCCATAATATTTATCTCCCCACACCTCACCAATTACTGTCACGTTTGGAGATGCTCGAAACTCTTGGATTTGGGCATAACACCATAGTTGACCCCAAATATTTGGCCAAAGATTACTTGGAATGTCCATTTGCGAGTGTTTAATCTCAAGGATGATTATGTCTCCAGTGTGCATATTCTCATAGATTAGATCGGGAAGCACACGAAGTGGTTCACCTCCCACCAAAAGGTCATTGATGCTGTAGTAATTTGGTCGATCAGATTGGTTGGCACTTAGCCCGTTGTGCTTAAGTCGCCAATCTGGAAAGTGTTTGCGCATTGTGGTGTGGTCTGTTGTTGCATATGCCCGTCTTCGTTCTGCTAGAATGAACTCCTCCGCAGCCTTGCCCTTAGCTCGATCTTGGTCGTCGCCGAAAGCGTTAGCGTATAGAGAATACAACCACTGCGAAAACATTGATGCTGTCGGTTCTGGGTTGGAAGGTCTTAGGCGGCGCGCATTTTTCAAAAACTCAGATGGTACAAGCTCGAAGGTGGGCGAGGACTTTGAGATGTTTCTCTTGGAAGACCATCCGTTTGATGCTTCAAAATCACAAAAAGTTTTCCCAAATAGGATACGTGTCCGCTCTCTCGATCCTATTGCGTTCTGATGTTTTCTCGATCTTGCATCTCTGTCCAGAGAAAATGCTGGAGATAGGCATTTGGGATAACTCCATCCTTCGAAATCCGCGCCATATTGTTCAATATCATCATAATCAAGGAAATCAGGTACTTTGGATGCACGGGTGCGGAACCATTCTTCCCAAAGAGTGACGCTCTCTGCTTTAGCCTCCATCAATCGCGTGGCTTTAAGCTCATATTGGTAAGATTGATTAATCCGATTCGTAATATTCGTATCGAAGCCATTTTCCGTAGCGTCTCTATCTAAAGAATTTGCTTCATCCTCCACGCCGAAAAAGACTGTGAAAGTGATTTCGCGCATGGAGCCTAATGCGGACCACTCTTTTTCTAATTCGGCTAGCTTAACCCTATTTTGCTCAATCAAAGGCAGGGCGTTAAATGCGGCTTCTTTTGCCTCCTTACGTGCCCGTTCGTCTGGCGATAAATTAGAAAAAATTGTCATAGGTGGTTCATTATATCATGCACGGTTAATTGTCTGCCCAACTATAATATCCCCCACTTTTCACTGTAAAGTCACACTTACCTTATACACCAAGGTCGAAACGTAATTTTTGTCTATAGCCTTACCTTATAAGCTAACTTCCAATAAGAGATATAACACCCTCAACCATAGTTGCCGTGCCCGCAGCTATGCCGGCATTAGCTAGATATGGTTTGAAGTCTGCCGTCTTAATGCTTCTAGTTTTAATGACTCGAAATACGAGAACACTTGACGTCACAAACCCTGATGTAATCAGACTATCTGAAATTTCTTCAAAAAGTCCTTCACCTTGGAGGTCATACATACGCTCTGTTACGTCTTTAGATAGAATAGCGTTGTTGAGACCTGAACTATTGATGCCTTCAAGAACTGAGGCGACTTCTTCAGTGACTAAAATTTCAATGTCAGGGTAACGCTGAAGATGCTCATAAACTAATGTAGGAGAATTAATCGCCTTGAGCTGAATTTCTCTAATAATTTCACCGTCCATGAAGAACTGCACGTCAGCTCCGGGGAAGTTCGTACTCTCCATAATATGCGCGCTTACATCTGTTGAATTTGAGTTGTGCATTTGGACGTAGAGCAATTCATGATAGATGCCTTTTGTATTGGAAACGACACCTTTCAATTGCTGCGGTGATAGAGTCTTCACATATTCCGACAATTCCTCAACCGATGAGTTTTCAAGTCTTTTGGTAGATCTGCGAAGCGCATCCAAAACTAAACTCTGCTCTAAACTCAATGTTAGCAGCTTTTCTTCTAACAACCGTTGAAATGTGACGGCCATAACAACAGAGCTTAGATGCGTTGTTTTTGTAACAGCGTTTGGTTTCTTCCGAATTCTTGACCAAATTCTATTGCAGAGAGATGCGATTTTTTTCTTGAATGGCTTTCTCTTTTGTTTTGTGAAAGTGGCGGCATATTTAGCTACAACATCGCGGTGCCGTCTAAGTTGTTTTTGATATTTTGGCTTAATCGTAGAGCCAAATACGTGTTCGTTTTGCACTGACATATTATCACCGAGAGCTTTAAGGTGCTGATCGATACGCGCGGTTAGAGGCATAAGGCCATCATATGCATATATGCGAAGCTCATCTGATTTTGGAATTTGAGCCTCACCCTTTGAAACTGCATCTAAGGGACGGATAAGATTATCTACGCAGAACAGTATTTCATCTTCGAAGGGTAGAAGCTCATTCAGTTTACGGGGCCGTCCATGAATTTTTCGGCGCAAGACCATTGTTGCTGTCGTTCCTGCCGCAATACCGGCTGCTGGTAAGAGCAATGCTCCTGCCGCCATTCCTCCGCCGACAAGACCTCCAATCCATGCAAGTGTAGCACTTGTCGCAGCAGCACCGCTAAGAGTTCCTATAGCCGCACCTGTACCAGCTGTCCCGAGTGTGGAGACAAGACCAAAAATGCCAGCAGATGTGGCAATACTGGTTACTTTAGCTGTTGCGATATTTGAAGCTAAACGCGCTTTTTTCACTTTTGAACTTGGCGTTTGTGTAATGGCTGCAATAATCCCCAAGAGAGATTGTTCCAATTCCTTCAATTCTGCTGTTGTGTCCATTGTCCGCCTTATAAGCCATCAATTCAAAATATGCGGCGGTTATTTGGAGTATGAGTTTACTCGTCTTTTAAACTAAGAGTAACATTATAGCTTTGCAATCTCCATCACCAATAATCATTGCTTAAACTCCGAATGATGCACCCAGCCATTATTCGTCAGAACCATATCATCATCTTTTTCTATAGCTTGGTTGGATAGTCTTTCTGGCATCCACTTAAAACGTGTTGGTATAATTGGAGCATTCGCCCAAGGCGCTACATCTTCAAGTTTATATGTATATTGAACCGTACTAGCTTTCACTCCCATAACTTCGGCAGGTTCTGTGAAGTTTGTTATCTCAACAACCTGGGGCGTCCCATAACAAAGTTGAGGCGTTCCTGTACTGAAGAAACCCTTATCAAATTCAGCAGGCCGTAGATATGATTTTCCTTCATCTGAAACCTTGAAACCAATCCAATCAGATTTTCCCGTCACTTGTCCACTAAAGCTTTTGGTGTCTTTTTGATAAGTGACAGCTTCCAATATCCCCAAATCTGAAAGGCCATTATAGAAAGGAAGTTGCTTATCCTGAAACTTTCCGCTCGTCCTAAATTCTTGAATGATACCTTTAGAATTTGGCTCACTACCAATACCAAAACATTGTTTCATTTTCGAAAAATGTGCATTCAAAGCCTTTTCAAAATTAGCCTCATTTGCCGCCTTGGGGTCATTACCACATGCTGACAATATCACCGCCGCCGATAAAAGTAGAATAGCCTTCTGTTTGAACTTCGTCATAGTCTGTCCTCCGTTTATGAAATACTTTGTCCCCGAGCCTTATTGAGCGTCCATGAAATCGTTTGACCTTTCATAGTGCCAGAGATCGACTTACCCAAATTTCTGTCCATCGTTTCACGCCACGGAACGAGCGTAAATTCTTTTGATTTTTCAATGACGGCATATTTGCCGCTCGGCCTGACAATAGCCTCCCTATACGTCCCTGATATTTGCCCTTGCTGAGGCGCCTGCATGTAAGCTTTCCCAAGCGTAGTGCTTAGACGTTTTGCTGCCACGTCTAAATCAAGCTTTTCGAGAGCCTTCAATGTACCCTCGGTGACGGAGCCTTTGTCTGTTAATAGACCGCGCTGCATCAAGAATTGACGCCGCTGTATCTTGGCTGCTTCAACGTCTTCGCCAAAGCCCTCATAGGTGCCTGAATGGCTACCGGCTCTCAACTCTTCATCCAGCCAGGTCTTGCCAATTGTCTTCGGTAGCTCCTGCAATGGTGAGCGCGCCAGAATATCGAGCTTTACAGGATTGCCAAACCCCCTCGCTTTTTCATAAGCGGAGGCCCTTTTGAGATAATCACGCGGAATTTGCCATGACCCATCTGAATTACGCTCGGCATGACCTTTACGCCGCATAGCTTCCAGACGCCTCACATGGGCTTTTATGAACTCTTCTCGCGCTGACGGGTCGCTCATTTCATGAGCTGACGGGCTGTAAACACCCCCGCGTTTTGAGGCTATATCTGCAATCGTATAATCAGACTGTTTTGGTGAGTATGATTGCGGGCCTGCTTTCACAATCATACCCGTTTCAATATCAGCTATGTTTTGAGCGCGGCCCGTCTCAACAAATATCGCTTCGCCGTGAACGGTATCAACAACCATATAAGTTCGGTCACTCACATCATCTAAAACACCTGTCTTCACAACGCGGCCTGTCACGGGCTTGGCCAATGTTGCGGCGGAATCATAAACGGGGTCGCTATAGGATGAGCGCTCTAAGGAGGATTGTTTCAATACACGATGATAGGCTTTGATTATATCGCCGCGATCACCCAAGCGTCGTAACGTGCGTTCAAGGTTGTCATCAAGCCGCCATTTTCCGAACCCAACTTTTTCAGCAAGACCTAATTTTGCTAAGGCTTTAACCCGTCCCTTTTCAAACCGTGTCTGCCAATTCATGCCCTCAGCAAGATTAGCAGACACATCGACTATGCGGTTCACCGATCTATCAAGTAAATCTCGATCAAGCTTAGTGAAACGTTCTTTGTGGATTTCACCTGCGAGTTTCTTAGCAACATCAATCTGCGCTATGGGCCCTAATTCCAATGTCGCTAAGTGTTCCGCTGCATCACGCATTCCATGTGAAATATACTCACGCGGTATAATCAAAGTTTTGCCGTTATCCCGAACGCCGCGAATAACAACATGCGTATGAGGATTGGCCGTATCGTAATGGTTGGCAGCCACCCAATCTAACTTGGTTTCTAGGTCGCGCTCCATTTGAGACATAAGGCTTCGGGTATAGGTACGAAGGTCACCAATCTCTTTGCCGTCTTCAGGTGAGACTATAATTCTAAACTGGTGGCGGTCATCTTTGCCGCGCTGATGAAATTCATCGGCATCAGCAAATACTTCATCACGTCCAAAGAGACTGCCTTTGTCACCCTCGCGGGCGGCGCTGTCACGCCTGATATAATCGAGGTGTAATTTCTGTGTGGCATAACCTTGCCCGCCCATCTTGACCAAATTGACTTTTACAATGGCCCTGCGAGAGAATAATTGTTCTGCGGAAGACGTTTTTTTAACGCGCCCGCCAGACGAACGAGAACTGTTTTGAGCGGCACGCCGCACACGGCCAGCAAAGCTAACAAACCTGCCTGTACCATTAGGCGAATAAATTCTGCCAAGTCTTACGTTAAAATCATTCTCCCCATTCATAGGTAAAACCCACAAAATGGGCGTTTTTGAGGCATTTCACGTTTTGGCCCAGCCAAATTATCAGGTGGTATGGGCAATCGCGCCGTATCTATGGCCCACCAAGTATAGTTGGTGGGCCTCAAAAAAAGATGTGCAGACAATGGCTTAGGGTCTTTTGGCCCATGCCCTTTATCTTGCCCTAAGAAAATCACCCCTCAAACCCCACAAAACCAACCTTTTTCGACATTTTCTTATTTTTGGAATTTCCCAAATATTCGACGTGACCTAAGATATTTTCAAGGACGACAGGCCCGAAATAACGGCTATCAAAACCCGTCGGCACATCGGGTGACAACAACATAAATTGACCCGATGTTAAAACTGAACAACCCGAACGGCGCGGCATATCGCGTCCCAAAACATCCTGCTGTTGTGTTTCGATATCAGGATATTTTGGGACGCTAACTGAAGATTTATTGTAACAGACAACATCCCCTTCAACCGCCCATACCGTCTTTATCAGGGGGTAATCATAGGGCAGATATCCACGCTCATCCGCCATTTTTCGCGCCCATTCTGGCGGATATGCGGCAACTTGAGAGCCTAACACTGGCGGTTCATCAGTGGTTAATTTATACCATCCAACCGCTGCACTGTAGCTTGGATTATAAAGCAAGACGGGTTTAGGCGGGAATACAATTTGCCCTGTTGTGCCTATAATTGCGGCCGTAATAATGCCGCCAATGATGAATTTACCGAGCATGGGAAGCTCCATCTACAGTTAGGCTTCTTGGCGCTTTGCGAAGCAAAAGCGCATTACTAAAGCGGGGCCAGTAACTATCGGGTACGGCTTCAAGTGAGCCGCCCGCTTCTATTTCTAATGTATCAAGGGCGTTCAAGCATCGCTTGACCGCGAGGTTACCTTGCACGCTCACGAGAATTTTTACGGCAGGCGTAATGCCTGCGACTTCGGATATATACCCTGCTGTCTGTGCTTTCAGCACATAGACACGCCAGTCTTGTGTTCCGTATTCATTGGCTCTCCAACGAATGTATCCGAAGATAGTCCCTAAAGAAAATGTGGCAACTGAGCGGTATTTATCCAGTTTCGTAACCGATGCTGTCTTACCAAATCTGAGCCGGTGATTTATTCTACCTCTGACAAAATGTATCTGTGCAAGTGTGTGGGTCATGTCGATTCTAAGCAAGCCGTTGACCAACCATCAAGGTCATTTTCATGATAGATGAGCGTACCCCCATGACGCCTATAGGGCGGACCTGTATTATCAACGCGATGATTTCTGAGTGTTCGTATATCCATCCGCAAATAGTTTGCGGCTTCAATTTCGAGGAAATATGGGCTTAGCTTTTCGCCAATTATTATTTTTCTTTGTACCTTTGCTTTGCGTCCCATTTTCATTCACCACCAGTCATTATATTTCACTCACTCTATCAGCGTCAGTGTCGAATCAATGGGTGCATATTTAGAATGTCTTGTGAAGGGTACGGTGCAAAATAAATATATACCCGCACACTAATGCGTTGAATTTACTAAATAAACGGGACTATTGCCGCTCTAAAATCTTCAAAAAATCCCCGTAAATATGGGCCTTTGCGCGTTTATAGGAGAACTTAGCAATATTCATAAAGTTATGGATTTCGTCAGGGTCTTCATCGAGTAAACCAACCTGTTTCATGGCTGAAATAGCATCTGTTAAAGTCCCTCCAGCCGTCCGAACGTCATAAGTTACCAGTGATCTTTGATGGTAGAGTAAACTTGCAGGGACATGCAGAGCTGAATCAGCGGCAATCGAACCATCGTAAAGTCCGCTAATTTCCTCGAAAGTTTGGAACCTTTTCTTCCTATTTGCGATGTGATTAAACTCGAGTCCAATATAGGAATTTGGGTCAATAGATTGAAGATTATCACAATAGATTTGAAACCAAAATTTCTCCCCTAAAAACCTAATATGATAAGTGCCGTCTGCGTCTAAATAATGTGTTTGAATACCATGACACTTAGAAAGTTGGATGGGCATGTTCTTACGGTCGATGTCTTCTTTCTCTACGACATGAAACCGTACCGCAGTCTTGAATACATTGGGGTCCCAAAATACAGCTTGTTCTCCTGCATCTTTTTCAGGGTCAGCAGGAAACAAAAGCCCTTGTTTATTAGCTGTTGGAAAGTGCTGGTTAGCCCTGATGAGAGAAATATCTTCTGAAATGTCTTCCGTTGATAGCCCCTTATTACGAAGAGATTTATAGTAAGACATATAATCAGGGTTGCGCCGCATAACTTCCCACGTCCAAGACGCGTAAGCCAGCCAAGAGGTGGTGTTATGAATCGCTTTGTTTCCCACACAATTTACTACCATCTTGAAGCGAGTAAATCTAGATTTTATTGCAACCTACACATAGTAAAAAGGCACTAAAAAACCCGCCTGACGAGACGCCAGACGGGAGGGATTCAAGCGAGGTTTGGCTAGTTATCAGGGTTCCAAATCATCGCGAGAGATTTGTCTTTTGACCCTTTGACAACGCCTGTACTGGCATAGACTTTACTGCTACTGATATTAGGGTGCTGTAAAGTGATCGAAATGAAGGGCTTATTGGACGTTTTACCGACCTTATTCCAACCCGCTCCGATCTCGCCAAGGCGGTCGCCAAGGATACGATAATCAGGCTCTTTTGACTTCGGTGTTTTGACGGTGTTTTTGAGAACACGGATGGTGTCTCTAACCCCCATTGACAAGAAGCCCTCAAAGTTACCTTCTTCTGTCGGTGTGATAATTCCAAGTGATAATGACATTGTATAGTCTCCATAAGTTTGTCGCGAAGGGGACAATCCCCTTGCTGACGCCCAAATGAAAGCAGGCAGATAAAGGCCCATCACGCCTTCAATCAAAAACAAAAATATAGAGAAGGCCAAACGCCAACAGCGTTTGCACCCCGAAGGACGGCTATTTTGAATCGCGATGAATTGGGCGAAGCCCAAGAGGAAAATAGTTGGCCTGACGGGTTGATGGGTTTTAGCTGTCTGCTCATTTCAGGGTGAGAAGAAAGGGTATTGTCCTCATTGTGGTAAGCTTGTGGAGACCCCCGCCGTATACAATTCTAGTTCATTATCGCTTGGAATTATCCGCTGACAGAAGATTACTTTGACAGGATTCTTGCAATGGGTGGTTTGAGACATCGTCCGTGTTCTCAAAAATATTGGCAAAGCGCTGACGGCAAATGGGCCTGATTATTGTTCCCTGGTGAGCGCCTTGTCGAGTTTGGGGCGGGATGGAATAAGGTTATTAAAACGCGCAATAAGCCCTTCATTTCTACCGCTTTGCAGACGCCCTAATATTCGTAGTCGTCAAGCCTTTGCCAGTACAAGCGTTGTCAAAGGATCAAAAGGCAAATCGCTTGTGATGATATGGAATCCGGTAACTCGCCAAACCTCGCTTGAATCCCTCCCGTCTGGCGTCTCGTCAGGTGGGTTTATTCTGGCCTTTTTTGCTCTAATAGCTCTGGTAGGCTGACGCCCAAGGCGTCAGCAATAGCTTCCATTGATTGTAAGCTAGGCGAGTTTTCTCGCCGCTCGACATTTCCGATATAGTTCCGCGTAAGGCCGCATTGCTCGCCAAGTTCATCTTGGCTAAAGCCTTTAGCAAGCCTGATACGGCGCATGTTCTGCGCGAATATTTTGCCGTAATCCATCTGCGAGAATAAGACTTAATTCCCGCTTAAGCGCTACCAAGTATAATTGGTATTTCGACAAAGCCGTGTTATTAGCCGCATTATCGTCACTATCACGAGGCACAATTACGGCAATGCCAAGCGGCCAAGACAACATTAATAAGATATTTCTACTGCTTCAAAACAGTGGCGAACTCATCTTGGATAAAGAGTATTTATGGGATGGCTGCGATACGCCAGAACTTGACCCCTCAATAGAATTGCCCCCCATATCAATCCGAAAATTAGCGCAACTTGTTCGCTCTCGCAATCTTGATTGGCCTGAATTGGGCGAAGCTGAAAAGTTAAAAATATTACTCAAAGAACTAAGAGACAGCGCAGACATAATCGAAGATACGATTGCGCAGATCAAAGCTAAGGCCACAAATTAAAACCGCCCCGCCTGAAAGGCGAGACGGTCTGCTCGGCTAGTTTTGGAGACTGTTTTGCCAAGCGGTGTTTGGTTATGCGGCCTTTTTCGTATCTGTTGTAACGAGTGCCATCATCACTTTAGAGACTGCCGCATCTGATTTTGATGGTGGGCAAGTTGCCTTATCAAAATAATGCGTTGCTGGAATCTGCATCCATTTCGGACGCCATTCGGGCGTGGCCTCTGCTCCATGTCCCGCAATACGGTTTAGGATGATTTGCTTTTGGGCCTTGCCCGTATCAGTGAGGCAACTATCCGCTGTACCTTTCCCTGCAATGTCTTTGACCATCGCGTTTATAACTTTCTTATCGCGCAAGATTTCAAAGAATGCCTCATCGGGTTCCCACATCGCAGCCAAATCTACAGGGAAGGCATAGGTCAAGGCTTCAACAACAGGTTCGTCGGCTTGAAGGCTCTCGACCATTGCGAAGGCCATAACCCGCATAACCGTAGCGTCATCCAGTTCTAAAAGACGGGCAAAGACAGTCGTCAAATCGCCATTGGCGAGACGCTTTCTTGGGCTGTAGGGGCTATCAAATTGCTCGAGTCCCACAAGCTCATAAATAGCGTTGCGCTCGGCTTCAAAGATTGTCGCGCCGTGACTTCCTGCTACAGAAATCGCCGTGCTTTCCTTGCGGGATTTTGTGCCTTGGGATTCTACTGACCACCGATAAGACCCGACAAGCATATGGGCCACAGTGAGCCGCATAGCGACAAGCGGGTGCTTTAGCAATTCCGCGCGGATGGCGCTATGACGATGCAAAGTCACATATTCTTTTAGCGGCCCCGACATTTCAGGCTTTTGAGTTGGGGCTTTCTTGGAATCAAACTCGTCTTCGCCTGTCAAAATAGCTTTGATTTTCTTGGCGTCCTCATTGGTCAAATAGCCTAAATGGGTTTCAACTTCTCCGTCATTGCCAACGGCAATAAAGACTTTGCCGCCCGACTCGATGGGGCGTTTCGCATAAGCCCAACTATTGAAACGTTGGCCCCGCTCCATCAGTTCCGTTTGCCATCCATCGGCCTCATATTCGGCAATGGCCTCTGCAATCTTGGCATTTTGAAGCGTCCAAAACATATCAGGGTCTGCAAAATATTCCTGCTCTCCAAATAGGTCTGTGAGAATTGCGCCCTTATAATCTTTGAGGTCAAATAGCGCGGTTTTGGTGCTGATTTGTTCATCGCCCATAATCCAAGTTTTGAGCCAATGTCCGCGCGGTGTGTCCTGTTCCTCGTCCTTGGCAAGCTTGAGCCATTGCGCCTGTTTGCTCTTACTCGCCATTGTCAAAAGACGGATGGCAGGAACATCAATAGCGCCATCGTCATACATTTTCAGGATGGCGGGTTTAAGATTTGCCAGTGCCAGAATGCGTTTTACTTTGAGTTCTGTGACGCCAAAGTGATTAGCGATTTCAGGGACGGTTCGGCCTGTGATTTTCAGTTTTTTAAAGGCCGCAAATTGCTCTAATTCTGTAGCGGGTAATCGGGCCATGTTTTCGATAATAGAGGCTTCAATCGCAACCGCGTCATCATCGGAATCAAGAACGCCGCAAGGGGCTTTCAGTTTTTTACCCGTTTCTTCGGCAATTTTCATAAGCGCATAATAGCGGCGGCGTCCTGCAACGACTCCAAATCCGTCACCTTCTGGCCGCACCAATAACGTCTGGTGGACTCCGTTTTCGCGGATGGATGGGAGAATATCAGAGATTTCAGGATTCTTGTCCTTGGCTCTCATATTCAAGCTTGAGATTGATAGCGCACTTAGCGCAATATTTTTGAGTTTCATGGTTATGTCTCCATTGAATTGATGAGGTCACAAAGGTCAATCTGCGCACGGCCTACCTCATCGAAAAGGCCAATATCGCAGGATTTCTGCTCGGCATTCGGGTTCCGTTTCGGAACCATCGGATGCGATGTTTTTGCTGTTAGTTTTTCACCCAGGGTGACGGGGCTAACCCCCAAAATCAGGGTCTGCTCTCCGACTTCCGTTTGTTCGGCCTCAATGGTCATGCGACTCGGCGCATGTCAAAGCCGCCATTGTCACAAAGGACTTGCAACTTGGCGACATCATCGGGGGCTAATTCATCCCCCATTTGACGATAAATCGTACCTTGTCGTAAGGCTCCGCCGTTGGGGTTTTTAACGACATGGCTCCACCGATACGGGCCGCGCCCGTCTTCGCGGGGTTTGACTTGATAACGCTGTGTTTGATTGTTGGGCATAGTGACCTCCTCAAATCGCTAGGGCTAATTGTTGGGGAATGACGGGGGCGCTTTTGCGGTGTTCGGCGTAATCAACAGTTACGATCTCAACAAACGGGACAACCTCAAGCCAAGATTGGCGGTGATGATTGCAATCAATTCCGCACCCTTCGGACAAATAAAGCCCTGTCTGCTTCTCGAATTTTTCTGACTCGCGCGTATGGCGGCGGCGGTGTTGGGTAACGCCTGAATACTCAAACGGGGCTGACATTTGCGGGATGATGAACGCGCCTAAGTCGGCATGGTCTGAAAGCATGTCGATTAGGGCGAGTTCAAAGCTTGCGCCTTGATAACGAAATTTACGCTTTGGTTTATTCATGCGGCCAAAAGGCGGGTTTGCAAAAACGCTGTTAAAGTGGCCTAGCCCTAACTCTGGCAAGTCGAAAATATCGGCATGAATCCAGTTGACCCACGGCAAGAGTTTTCGGCCTATTTCAATATAGGCGCTGTTCTTCTCTATCGCGGTTATGTCGGGGCGCGCCCCGCTGTTTCTGTAAAAATGGCGGGTTGATACGGCCCAAGATAAAACACCCGTACCCGCGCAAGCGTCTAAAATTCGTCCGTGTGTTGGGGCGTCAAATTCAAAATCAAAAGCTAAGTCTGTAGGCGTGAAGAACGCAGACGCGGCGGCGGTATTGCTTACCGTTCCGGGATGCCAATGCGTATAAATGAAATCTCGGTCTTCATCGGTCAGCTTGTCCTTATTGAGTAAGGCCACGGCTTCACCGTGTAGCTTAACTTGTGCTTTGCTTAATTTACTCATGCCGCGACCTTCAAGGCTACGGCCTCGGCTTGTTCGGACGTCTGAAAGTTTAGGATGTAGTTCGCGGCTTTAGAGGCAAGGGACGCGGCTTTAAAAACAAAACGCTTATCGTCTTTTAGAACCCGCAACCATGACCCGATATAATCGGCATGGCGAACCGTTGGGACAATGCCAAGGTGCGCGCAAATAAACGCCGTTGTAAGTTCTGCGACAAGTTCCTCTTTCGCGTAAAGTTTGGTCCCTTTGTGGCCTTTCAAATCTCTATCAAGGCGGCTCTTGTGGCCTGTCCAGTGGCCTAACTCGTGAAAGCAAGTGCGGTAATAATTGATTTGCTCGAAGAAGGCTGATTGGTGGGGCACTTGGATAAAGTCGTCTGATGGCGAATAGAACGCCCTATCGCCTCCCGTTCTAAAGTCTGCGCCTGTTGCCGCGATTAGCGTTTCTGCTATCGGCACGGCTTCGCGCTCTGGTAATGGCTCCACGCCTTCAAAAAATGACGGGTCTAAGCCTTCGCACTGGTCAGCATTAAAGACGGTATAACGCTTTAAGAATCCAATGGCTTGGGCCTCGTTGCCGCTTTCTTGGGCGCGTAGTTTTTCATTCTTTGGAATGAAAGTATCTGCGTAACAAACGGTTGTCCCGCTCTCGCCTTTGCGAACCTGCGCGCCTAATTTTTGCGCCTGTTTATAGGTGAGCCAAGTTTGCGTGGTGCGGCGCGTATCAATGGCGGCGGCCCATAAAAGCAAAATATTTATCCCCGAATATTCGCGGCCTGTATCTGCATTGCAAGGCATCCCAAGCGGGCTAGTTGTTTCGGGTCTGCCCCAAGGCTGAACCCAAGGGACGCGCCCCGCTTCAAGTTGGCCAATAACGCTATCCGTTACGCTCTGGTATAGGTCTGATTTTTTGCCTTTTCCTGCTTTTATCGGGGCCACCTCTAGCAGGGTATCTGGTGCGGGAAGGTAGCCAGATGGCGCAAATGTAGATTCAGGGGTAGCGGCAAGGTGCAAGGGCATAGGTCAGTCTCCAAGCCGCAATCGCCTGACATTCAGACGCAACACGTTCCCCCCGCAGGGGGGCGGGGGGGAGCGGCAAGAGGCCAGTCAGGCGAAGGGTATTAAGGCGCGGCGCAAGGGTTTTGGAACGCAGACTTAGTCACATTCAGACGACCTTTATCTAAAGCCCTTGCGGCGTGACTGCCCTTCGCCAGTCTGGCCGACCGCTTCCCCTCGGCCCCCGAGGAGGAACAAAAATCACTAATGCCGGCACGCGCAGCGTGACGCCACGACCGCAGCGGAGCGAGGAGCGCCAACCGAGGCACAGCCGAGGGAACGATCAAAGCCCGAAGGGATAAGACTTTACGGAGCGTAGTGGAGGAAAGGCTTAGCGTGCGCGAGCGTGGCCCGGAGCGTAGCGCAGGGAGGCGCCCAATCGACACGTATAAAAAGAGGACAGAACACGTTAAAAGTGCGGTTTGATATAGCGAAACTGAAAAATATCGGTTACAATTTTTGTAATTATTAGATGGGGGACATTATGGTGAAATTAAATATCACTAAACTTACATGTATAGCTACAGTTACGAGCGCAATAATACTCCATACAGGCACCAGCTACGCTCAGGAAAAAATGACGCCTCAAGAGTTTCTTGATGGTTATGAGCATTGTAATAATACGAATACATCTCCCACTGTTTTTACAAATTGCCTTAATAAACTAATGGCTAAAAAGAATGGAACTGAGTTCACGCCTATTGAGCAAACTGAGACAAAGAAACCCTCAAACTCTATAGTGGTGAACAAATGTAAAAGTGAATGGGGAACTGATTTTGAAATGCAGGAATACTGCCAGAAAAATCAATATAAAGCCCTATCAAAATGGAACGTCGTCAAAGATTCAAAAGACGGTCTTCTTCGTGGTATAATAAATAAGTGTTCGACTGACTGGCCCGATGACTTTGTGATGAAGTTTGATTGTTATGAAAAGCAAGGAACAGGTCTCAAACAGATGTCAGCCTATTTTGACAGCGATAACATCCAGCTCAAAACCATCGCAACAGACTGTGTTGCTAAATGGGAATCAGATTGGGTTATGTCCGAATACTGCACCTCAAATCAAATAAGCGCTTTTAACCGTCTCAATGGCGGTTAGGGCCTCAGCGAACCTAAAAAGAAATTCAAATAACAAAATGAAGATTATGAACAAGATTCAAACACATGGTAAGCTATTCTGGCTCCTACTCATTCCATTGCTCTTAGCCATAATTTCTGCTTCAAATTTTAATGTTGGAATGGGACTGTTATTTCCGATCTCACTGTTGCTTCTCGTCTCGCTTATCATCCCCCTGAAAAAACTTGGCGTTAATAGCCGCGGCATTGCCCTTGGGTCATTACTCCTAGCATTTTTTGCCTGCGCTATATTTGTAAAAGATGAAGAGACGTTGCGCTTAAATGCCCTCAAAAAAGAAGACCCCATTTCATACCTTGCAGAAATCAAAACTGACAAACCTAAGCTATGGTCAAGAGAAGCCCGTGTAATGGCGCCCGATGATTATTTAGCCTCTCTAGAAAAGACTGACCCTATAAAATGGATTGATGAACTCAAGGCTTTAAAGCCAGACGAGTATTCCGAAAGAGAAGTAGAATTAGAAGGTCTAAGAAAAACATTTGCTGCCGAAGCGAAGCAAGACCGCATTCGTCAAATCGAGACATTGAAAGCCGCAGCGTTATCCATTCCGGCATCTGACTACGCAGCAAATATCAAGGCTTATAAAGACCTCTCGAAGCTCGCCCCTGATAACCAAGATTATAAAGACAAAATCTCAAGTTACGAAGCCAAACAAAAAGACGCTAGAACCAAAGCGGCTAAATGCGGCAAAGATAACTATTTTGATGCGTTTTTTTACGGAAAAGAATATGTGAAGAGAAATCTTAAAGCGCCGAGTACAGCTAAGTTTGGCCCTTATCGCAATTCAACTGTTCAGCACTACACAGGCTGTAAATTCATCGTGAAAGGCTATGTTGATTCACAGAACAGCTTCGGGGCTATGCTTCGCTCAAACTATTCCGTTACGCTCACGCCATCAGGTCAAAGTTGGGCCTTACTCGACATTCAAATTCAATAAGGGCTCATATCAATGCTTAAATATTTTCTATCCATATTCGCGATTATAACGCTCGCAATATCTACGCCTGCATCTGCAAAAGAAAAAATCCGTCTGGACGCCTCATTTAAGGCAATGGAGTTTAACTCTGCCGCGTCCCAATACATGAAACGTCCTACTTTCTTAGAGCTGATCGTTAGTAAGAAAAGAACGTCTCAATTATGGATATATAGCGACTTCATCAAAAAGTCAGATACGGCAAGAGCCATGAAGGGCTATGAGTTTGTGAGCCAGTCAGTTACCTCCGCTGATGATTATATAGCCGCG
Organism: uncultured Caulobacterales bacterium; assembly: GCA_938001915.1. Lineage (GTDB taxonomy): Bacteria > Pseudomonadota > Alphaproteobacteria > Caulobacterales > Maricaulaceae > Litorimonas. Next base: position 24,158 of record CALLBD010000028.1, read on the forward strand.
ATTGATAAGTATGTGTCGTGGCACGGCATTGCGAGCGCTGATGGAGATATAATCGATAAAGAAATCTCAAAGGTCATGGGCCGCAAGAAATCTCTCAAAGTAAAATTTGGATTCTATTCAGCAAACGCTCAAAGCCACTACTTAACCCTCCAGCACTGCGCCGTTGGCACATGTATGGAGCCTGTCATGGCTTTCGATATTGAAAATGCAAAACTCTTGAAAGAGACAATTGTGACGTGGAAAGCGGGTCAATTACAGACGATCACCAAAGAAGATGTCGACGACAAGTACAAATAAGTGAGTAGCAAGCTTATAGTCTATCGATATGAACCTAGATTGTTTTCTCCGGGCGAGATAATATTTCCTGATTTCACAATAGCGCCTCGACTTAATGATGGAGAGAGCGCCGTTGAAGCAGCTATTTTGAACTTAGACCCTGATCTCTCAAGGATACGAAATCAGGCACTTTATACGTGGCAGTCTAAAAAAATGTTCGAGCGCCTTATCACTGGTGTCACAAGGCATGCGTCCACAATACGAGGAAAGCAGTATTATGAGCTTGAAATCGACAAGAGTGATATTCTGTTTAAAGGGAACTTAATCACCTACAATGAAGCAGCGAGTAACAAAGACTCACAAGTCATTTTTGAAAAAGCTGTACGTGATTATGCCAAAGGATGTGATCTGTCTGATACTTTCGAACATGCTGAAATTCTTGTCACAAAAGCAACAGTATTGAAACGCTATGACCATCAATAAATATCGAAAATTATACGGGCAACCTAAGGCAAATTTGATAAAAATATTCGACGCCCTTGTTGAAAACACTGGGGCTAGCAAAACTCAACAACGTAGTCTGATTAAGCGTGAGCTTAAAAAGCTCTCAAAAGAAGATCTTGAATACCTCACTGTGACTGAAATCTGCGACGAAATAATAGGTGGGTTTGCAGACTATTTTATGTTGCGAGATACATTCTTGCGCACTTATGCTCGCGATGTAAGAACGGATCATCGTGGCAAAATTGATGTCAGAAAGTTCAAGCTATCTGTTGTCAAAATCGCCAAACGAGAAGGAATGGCAACCAGTAACATTGCCGGACTTGATTATCATACGAACCGCATTGAGTTTGTAACGTGTTTTTCAAGAATTGAGTTTGAACGAAAAGAAAGTAGAGCGCTCACCTCATTCGACAAAGGCATGGCATATGAAAAGCAAGTTGTAGCTGCCCTTATCAACAATGGACTTTCGGCTGAACTCACCGCTAGCGGAGCTGACTTCGGAGCCGACTTAACTTTCAGCTTTATGGGCAAGCTCTTTGTCGGCCAATGCAAAGCTCTCAATAAAGCTTGCGGAGTAAAAGCCGTTCAAGAAACTGTATCTGCGATTAGCCATTACAATGCTAATCATGGGGTCGTCTTTTCAGAGCTCGGTTTTTCCGATCCTGCCATCAAGCTAGCTGAAAGCAATCAAGCCGTCCTAGTAACCGGTCTCGATATTAAGTCTATGATGCGACAAATCATTATATTGGAATAACGTAATGCCAGCGCGACAATTGCAACAGGATAAATTTTGACCGCTATAGTAGCTAAAATCGGACCTCAACATTTTTCGGACGTTGTTCCATTTCAACTTGTCTCACCGACAGATTGGGAAGGTAAAACATTTACTGCGCCCCTTCCTAAAAATTCGTCCGGCGTCACAGTCGAAGCCAGCGACTTATTCAATTGCAAAACCATTTACATATGGACTCACGTTGATGATCGAAAATATCCAAACATAAAAGGACAAGGTCTTTGCGCGCGAGCAAGTATCAAAACCATAAAGCAAGATAGCGATCATCTATCTGTTACTCTTGGGTCGGTGAAGGTACTGTCTTCTGGTTTTACGCGGCAATATCTTGATGATCATGCCACAGAGCACTCCGCCATTTCTCTATTGCTAAACCACACAACATCACGGTCGCTTTTCTTAGAAACAGAGGAGAGTGCAAGTTTTAATGAGGCGGTAGAACGGCTTTCTCAATCATATTTACGTGCGTTAAATAAACGCCAAAGCCAACAGTTCGAAGTCACTTTGCATCCGAGTTATTACGAGAAAGGTTTTTTCAACCTCAACACGACGGCCTCGGGTTTGATAACAAGCAAACCGGGTAGTATCGATCTATACCTTGGTAAAACTCGTCAAAAAGTGATCGCAAAGCTCGACCGAACATCGCAAACAAACGGAACCCCCCGTATTCATGGCGGTAGAGCACTCATTGACTGGCTCCAACATCATTTTGGCCTAGGGGACATTGTAACCGTCACCATAGAATCGCCATCGGCTTTACACTTGGCTTTACCTAGACCGCAAAAAGTCTCGCCACCTAAAAAAGGACACCTACGAGGAAGCTTACCCGCGGATCAAATCTTAGCAGAACCGCCCAATGTGTGGCTCACATCTTTCTATGGTTTTGCCCCTGATATTTGGGGCTTTATTGGTTGGACAAAAGCCGGACAGCGTGAGAAATTTATCAAAAACTCAAAGCCAGGCGCACTCATGGTGGTGTACGGCACAAAAGGCGGTGAAACGCATCCAGATGACCAAGGTAAGCTGTTGGGTATTTATGAATGCACTCATAAAACAGGTCAATCCTCAGACTTTCTAGACCCCGTAGCAAAAGCTCGATTAGTCCGTGAAGGCAGGAGTGAAAGATGGAGAGACGCCATTCAATGCACGAGGGCATGGGAGATAGCGCCTAACGAACGTCCTTTTATAGATGATTTTGCGCATCTTTCTTACCACAAGACTAAATGGCGAGAAATTGGGTCACAGGGTATTACATTACAGCGCGCGGAAGCTGAAAAGCTCCTTAGCCTTACGGTCACTGAAGTTCCGATATACAAGGGAGCCAAAATATTAGATGCCGCCCCAACCACCTTAAAGGATGCCCTACGGCCGTCCCAAGCGGGGCCTAATGCTAAAACTGATTATACTGTCAGCGTCGAACCAGATAGCCCTAAGGAACTATATATTTTTAAACTTACTGGGGATGTCGCCAACTATCTCGGAGAAACTCAAGAGGACACCGAAGATAAGGTTATCGTTAAAGTCGGCTTATCAAAAAGCCCACAAGCTCGTCTGAAACAACTTAACTCCAGCCTTCCTGCAGGGACTTATAAGTGGGAAATCATGCGTTCAACCGCTTTAGACGGTGATGCGCTCTATAGCTGTCATGATGTTGCTGTTGCTGGTGAAGATAAAATGAAACTCGTCCTAGACGAGTTTGGGGACTCGTTAGGCGGCGAGTTTTTCTTAGCCGATATTGGCATGATATTACGTGCGTGGGTCACGGGTAAAAATAGTGCAGTAGCAGCAGAACTCTAGGTAATGACAATTATTCAAATACTGTATCGAGAAAGAATGCGTTGTGATCGCCTAGAAAACACATTCTCAATTTTAATAAATTCTGCAGTCAAACTACGCGCTTCTAGCGAACGCTAACAAACAGACAGTAGCGAAACCAGTCAACACAGCCACCCGCAGTTGAGGGCTTTCAATGGGCTTGCCTAGCAATTCATTTAGAAAATGCTCACAGTTGTATTTAAGCCAGTATTTACGATTTTTGGACATCAAACGAGCTTTCTGAATAAGCTGTTCTGGGGATAATTCTGAGTAAAAGTAGCTGCTGTGAAACACGTCTCGCCCACCTTTAGCAGAGTTTATGTGTTCAATTTGAATGCCTTTAATAGGGTAATTGTGAACTACTGTACTTGAGTTCACTCTAAGCATCTTATGCTTCACAAAGGGTGATTTATAAACGTAGATAATTTCATAACGATACATTGCTTATTTCCTTTTAAATTTATGTCGCAATCGAATCGCGATGTGATACACTTATTTCACTATAAACGATAAATCAACAAGTATTCAGATATGAATGATAAAAACTTAACTCCAGTCACGACCTTCTCTATGCTTCTTGCCTACGCGATTGGGCAAAGGTGTAAGCAGAATGGCATCCCGATGGGTGATTTTTATGCCAAGACAGGCATCAGTCAGCCCTCTTGGTCACGGCTATCACGCGGTCAGACTCGATTTGATATTGAGGATTTGAAAATAATAGAACAGAAAACAGGCTTTACGATGGAAAGCGTATTAAGTTCCGCAAAAGTATTAGAGGCAGGTGTTAAACGCGAAGGTATTGAAATTGTGCAGCCTTATACAACACAAAAAAAATCTGACTTAGCTGAGGTTGGTAAAACTGTTATTGCTGTAGCTGTACTTGGATTCATAGCCAGCCAGTTATTGCGAAAATAATAGGTTAAAAACAATTCGCCTTTTGTAAGGCTCTTTTTTCAACGTCTTAGTGTTGGGCATATATACAATGAATATTATCGGCCCATATGAACTTTCTGATTACAAGAGTTCCCCCAGGTCAAAAGGTATATACGTCATTGGTTCTAAAAGTGATAAATTAAAACCAATGTCGGGATTATTTGACGACGATCCATATTTCTTCTGGTGTCCAGTAAACTTTAAACCTAGATATGTAGGTGTATCAGAATCCGAACGGTCTGGTATTAGAGGTCGCCTAAGCTCTCACGCTCGCTCAAAGGGTAGCAAACGAATAGCAGGAATCCTCAAATCTAAAGAGCCGCTATGGTATATCTGCATTGAAGGTGAAGATAAAGTTCGACTTGAAGCATTATTCTTGTGTCTAAAAGGGGGCAATCAATTTGACTGTAATATACGAAGTGAAAACAAGCGTTCAGGTAAACGAGAATATCAAAAAGTAAGAAGTTCTATGACATCTGCGGATAAAACATTCCTGGATGGTTTGGACATGGGGCCTCATGGCAACGGAATGTAAGGGTCTACCTTAAGTCAACTCAAGAGCCGCTTTCATCAATTCTTTTTCGTCAGAGCAGTGTACAGCGTGCGGCTTTCCATTACGCCACGACCAAACTGTGTACCCTTTACTACTCAACTTTTTCAGGGCTCCCCCTGTCATTGTGGACTCCCCCTCAGAAACCAATCGTAAAACTATCTTCGAGGCACTGCCATTAGTCTCAATTTCAAAAATCTTCGAAGCAGAAGCCTCTAAAAGGAGATGATCGCCCTTAGTGTCTAATGCGATAACGGTCTTATCCACCCAAACTAAAAAATCTGGGAAGTACGCCTTACCGGCGCCTAACAACGGCAAGAAGTACCCAATATTACTTGGGTTTCTGGACCAAACGCGTTTTGTATTATCCAATGCTCTCGCAAATTTAAGTTCAAGCGAATTTAAACCTGAATACTTTTCGTGGACAGCACGGTTAAACGTTTCCGCAGTAGACGGGTCGATTGCCACAGGGCCTATTTGGAAAGGCAAATCTATATCGTTCTGCGTTACATAGGAATGCTCTACAAAGGCTTTGACGACTTCATGTGCCTTTTGCCTTACGTGTTCAGCCGCTGGGCTACTTAGCTCAACCATTGAATCAAATTTAGGTAATTCAATATCTACAAGGTTAACTGGCCCGCCTGAAGAACGGCGTAAACTTCCTGCATAAAGACGTTGGATTTCTCTTTTAAAAATCGAACGAACGGTGACACGGTTACTGTGTTGAACAGTTTTCCAATCATACTCTGCGCTTTCACCAGATCCAATACGCTGAAGTATCTGCATGCGGCTACCTTCGCCGACCGCGTTTTCATCATCGGGCTTAAAACTCATCATCGAGTTAATAACTTTTTGAATAGGGTCTAGCGCTTTGGAACTTTCAATTGCAACAAGAGGAACAGATCGTGGTGGATTAGGTTCAATTCTGTCTTGTGTCTTTTTGCCGTTGTCGTTCTTCACAATCAGCTTGACCGCAGGGTGTTCCGAAATCAGTTGCTTTCGGATGTCTTCTAAAATTTCATTAAAAACGCCCTTGTCATCTGTGCGAATATGAAAGTGAGCTGTGTTGAGAATTGGATCAACATGATGCTTTGCCTGCGGCTGGCGTAAAACCCGACCTACGACTTGTGTAATTTGCCTTGCTGAGGCCATTTCTTTATCAATATATGCAAATGCACAGGCTGGATCATCCCAACCTTCTTGTAGCCCAAGATTGAAAATTATGTGCTCGTAACCGCCTTGGATAAATTTCTCATAGTCTTTCTCACCACCCGAAAAGAGGTGCATTTTAGCGGGCGCAGGAAAGTCTTTGGAAAATTTAAGTTGAGAATATAGCGCAATTTTTGAAGGGTCTATTTTAGCGACCTCAACTAAATGTCTCCAAATCAATATCGGACGCGCCTGCCTGTCTGCAAAAGGCCTTTTGACATCCTCAGCAATCGGCACACCGTCAACAGCATTCGTTGAGCAAACATATATCGCCTTAGGAATAAACGGATCAGCAAGCTCCTGTGCTGCCGCTCTAACAATCTTCATATCCGCCAACATATTGTCAACGGCTTGCTCCATCGGAGTTACATATCCATCAATAGAAATTGTCTCTTTCACAAGTCCCGATTCCACAACTTCTTTACTGGAAATAGATGTTGTAAGGTCCTTATCTTCCCAGCCTTTATCTGACTGCAATCGACTAATTGTACTACTTAGTTTTTTCGGAATACTCATTGTTGCACTGGCGGCTATAATTCCATCGGGCGCTAACTCCAAAATGCGCTCACTTTGTAAATCCGAGAGATTATGACCCTCATCGTAAATCACAATTAATGGGCGTTTAAACCGTTTTTCATCTTCACGGCGCTTTAACAGTTCCCACAGAGATTCCGGTGCAGCGTCAAATTGAGCTTGGAATATCTTTCGATCCCCGCTTTCAGTATCCTCACGAGTAAATTTCCCAACAGTGGCGACAAGTAATAATGGAGAAGATGAATTATTGAGATGATCTGTTTGAACTTCAAGAAGCGGGAGAACATCAAAACCGGGAAGGTTTTGCGCGTATTTCCCATTAGAGAGGTTTTCAAGCGTTTGAGACACAACGATTTTACCTTTAGACACCCAAAGGAAAATTGGTGATATTGGCATCTCATCATTTATCTGTTTGATGACATCAGCAAGCACAAGTGTTTTGCCGCTACCAGTAATGGCGACTAATGTCTGAAAGAAGGGAACCGTTAGAGTTCTGCTAACCATAAGTGGATCACGGCTATACTCCGCAAACCTTTTAGCGACTTGGGTAGATGCTGCGTCCTGAAAGCCAAATAATTCCATTAATAATCTACTTCTTCTGAATTAAATTCGCCATTTTCATCAAGTCCAAGGTGAGCAAGTATTTTATCAGGGATTTTCCAAAACCGCACATTTTGCGACTGAAACATCTCATAACGAGCGTACACATGATACGGCGCTGACACGTTAGCTTTTTTTGCCTCCGCCACGACTTTTTGGTATGTTGCTGATGTTAGTGACCCTACGGGACCGCCGTCGTCCCATATTAAAAAATACCCTTCACCTGCTGCATCGGTGCCTATCAAATATTGGTAATCGTTAGCGGCTACAGTTGTGAGGTTTGGTGCTGATCGCCTCTGAGTTTCCCAATGTGAAGTAAGAACCACATCAATAAGCTCGTCACGTTGCATCGTGAGTACTGTTTTTGCATCAATCGTCTTTGTTAAAAGCCGGTATTCAAACCCACCATCAAGTTTTTCAAACTTCTTACCATTTGGTCTTTCACCCGAGATAGCATTTTTGAGTCTGGTCCATGTTAGGGAGCGTGCATACTTATCCCCTTTTTCAGGAGCCCCTTGCTCAATGAGAATGAACCTTCTGTCTCCATCATCAATATTATTCAGTTCTAATACTGCGTGTGCGGTTGTTCCTGATCCAGCATAGGGGTCGAGAACCAGTCCCGTTCGAGGGCACCAAAGTTGAATCAACTTCTTAATAAGCTTCATTGGCTTCACAGTCTCAAATCCGTGATCAACACCGACAAGACCAGATAATTCCTCAACACCATCCCTCGAACGCCCACTAACAGATTTCTCCCAAGAGACTGCATCTAGCTTTATTGGGTCGTCATCGTCGGCTGCCCAAAATGTTGTTGGCACAGCTCCTTTTTTTACTAACTCTCTATGATTTTTTCTAACTGGCTTTTTGGTACCATCCATTCCCCAGTATAAGAGTGGCCAATTTCCATCCGACAATCGTTCTGAAGCAATTTTTAAAGCCGATTGAATCACACTTTTCTTCTCGGCAGATGATTTGCTAATTTTCCAACCTTTGATCGCAAGTGCTTTTCCTCTGCCATCCTTCAGATCCACTTTTTCATAATCAACGCCCCACGCTTCGAGCCACCTCTTCATTTGATTTTGATTATTTGCCCAATGGCGGATACCTGGATAATGGAATTCTCCAGTGAAAGGAGATTGGATGGCATAATCAGCAGTCTTGCTGTATCCTTTGCCAGTTAAATCGCCTTGTTTCCAATCGCCTATTTTATCTCCGTCAACATTTTTAAATCGAGCATTTGATTTTTTGGACCTGTCCAGTTCTCCAGTTTTCGACAAAACTTTATTTTTTGCATATACTAAAACGTACTCTGTAGTTACTGAAACTGTGCCTGATTGATTTTTGCGAGTTGTCTTCTCCCAATTGATTATTGCTAACCTATTATTTTCTCCAAAGACCTCATCCATCATCATCCCAAGGTGAAATAATTCATTATCATCAATGCAAATTGCTATGACCCCAGAAGGTTTCAGCATCGACTTCATTATTTGAAGTCTCGGCATCATAGCCTTTATCCATTTTGTATGACGCGATCCGTCTTCTTTGGTCACGAGAGTGCCAAGCTCTGGATCGTTAGGGTCATTGTCCCAGCGATCATTATAACGAAAATATTGCCCAGTATTGTACGGGGGATCGGTGACGATTAAATCAACCTGACCGCGATACTTATAAAGCGTAACCATCGCTTGAAGGTTCTCACCTTCAATCAACATATTTTTTGACTGATGCTCTTTACTGCCGACGTGAAGTTTATTCTCACGACGTGTGACTCTGGGGCGGACTTTTTTAGCTATTTCCATAGCCGTTCGCTTACCGTGAAAGCTCAAAGCTACGCCACTTGTCATCAAGCCACGCGCAAGCTTTTCCAAATCTTGACGACTTAGCGATGCAAGCTCACGATCAAAATCGAAACTCTCTGTCATTTTGATCTCCCACTGACAAAAAGAAACAAATGTTCTATTTATGTTCTTTTGTCAATTCACACTTAAAATTTAGACGCAACAACTATATCACTCAACGTCAAAGTGAACCGGCCTGAAGCTTATAGTCCAATTAACTTGTATAAGTGGCTCTTCCGTCTTGATTTCGCCGGAGATGTAAGCGCCATTACTAACGGATGCAGTTTTTTATCAGCAAACTCCACTATTGAATCTCACTGATTCGACAGGAAAAATTGTGATATTGATCGAGAACAGATATTCTTCAGTGGCTAAAGCCCCGCGATAATTTAATTAACGCGAGGGCAATATTTTATGCCGCTTGGCTTTTACTTAATTCTTGATTGATGATTTTGACGCATCTAGTGATCGCACTAACTTGTTTCCGTAGCGGGTCACAATCGGGATAGTATCTTTCCATCGACTTCTTAACGTCCTCAAGCAACCCAACTAGGGCTTCAGCTGTAGTCGCTAGATCCAGATACGAATTAGCCTCATTTCGCCCATCGTAATAGACGGCTATAACATCAAAATCTTCTGGGAAGGTATCTCTATACTCAATACTCATCCAATCTTCGAGTGTGGAGCGAACGCTATTTAATTTCCAATTTACATCAAACGGTTTAGCGCTTGATTGCAAAATGGCCTTAATTATTTGTCCTGTCTCAATGTGAGTTTCGAGTGGCATCTTTCCTCTTGGTTTGCGTCTATGGAAACCTGAAGGGTCTAAGCTGTACGGCCTATAAGGCATGGTTGATTTACTTGGCAGGGCGTAAATTGTTGCTTTTGACTTTGCCCGGCGTTGGTCTTGCTTCGTCTTTGCGGCGGGGCTGAAAAACGTCTCATGCGAGGGTGTCGATTCGCCTTGCCAATCACTCGTAACTATAGGCGCAGGGATTGCATCAATCTTTCTCACAAGAGTATCGAAATCATACCCCTTGTTTGCATCCGTAGCCGCATAAAGGTCACATGAGTACGGGTAATACATGCCTTGCCATTTTGCCTTTCGCAAATGCCACTGATGCTTATCTGCCCATTGGGCGCGGTCGTTTGAGTTTGGCGCGGGCTCATAAGGCTCATCGATTAATATGAGTTGGCCGCTTTGGGGGTCATACCAATCTGTTGCGTGGTCTGTACTAGGAAGTTCACGCGTTATATCATGGAAATTCTCATGATGGCCTTTGAGGGGGCGTAACCCTGTATGCTCCATAAAACGAATGCCTCTGACAGATTTGCAAATTTGGCCTCTCGCAAATTCTTGAGAGTGTGAAAGCATATCAGATACTAAATGGTCGGGTGCCACTAAGCGTGAGCCGCCGAGCCCATTTACAGACTTAAGCTCTGTTTTTTTACAAATATCGAGTAATGGTTTTGCCAGTTGGATGAGATGCGTCTCTCTACCAACTTTGTATGTGTCTTGGTCACGCCAATATTGAGTAATGTAAAGCGGATATGAGCGCACAATACGACCTGTTTGATCTGCAAACTTTTGGGCGTGTTTATAGTTATCAAATCCGGCCGCTTGGCTGGCTAAGTCTAAAGCTTGGTGTAGCTTAACGGTTTGAGCTTTTTTGATTTGATTGGCGAGGCGTTTAATGCCCACAATTGTTGTTGGGCGAACAAGTTTGTTCAACATAGTTTTTCTCCTAGCCTGAGATAAGATGTCACCCGTCAACCACCTTTCAAGCTTGAAAAAAACAAGATGAAAGAAACAAAATAATTAGCAGTGCTGTCAACAGCTACACTAAGACGAGTGATATGCTTCCGCTAGAAACGAATCTCTCATAGCAGACTTTGTCTATCTTTTCAAGATGGAGGAGTTGTGGATTAATATCAAACGGGCGTCTGAGCCTGAATCAATTTGATAAGCATACAATCTTGACAATATCATTGGTAACACATATGTTACCTTATGATTGAGATTGAAGAATATCTTGATGAGCAAGGCCGAAGTGCTTTTGGAGCTTGGTTTGATAAGCTGGACAGTCAAGCCGCTTTAAAGGTCACGATCTATTTGGCACGTATTGAGACAGGAAACACCTCTCAACTCAAATCCCTTGGCGGTGGCGTTTCAGAATGCCGTATCAATTGGGGCCCAGGCATAAGGATTTATCTGGCTTGGGACGGCACGACATTGGTTATTCTGCTCGGGGGCGGCACGAAACGTCGCCAGAGTAAGGATGTAGAGGCCGCAAAATTGGCTTGGAATGAATATAAAACGCGTAAGCGCAAGGCATAGTAAAGGAGGTTGTAATGGCCCTAACAAAGAGTTTTAGAGACCGCGTTCAATCACGCGCAGAGACTGACCCTGACTTTCGTTATGGACTACTCACTGAGAGCATTGAAAGCATGTTATCAGGAGATATAGAGGCGGGAAAATCGCTACTGCGCGACTATGTAAACGCTACAATAGGTTTTGAAGGCCTTGCTAAGGTCACTGGTAAATCTGCAAAAAGTCTAATGCGCATGGTTAGCAGGTCAGGTAATCCAACCGCTAAAAACCTATTCTCAATTATTAGTCTAATCCAACAAGCAGAAGGCGTTCAGTTGCAAATAAGAACTGCGTAATCCTGAACATTCAAGGAATATTACATATGTCAAAACCTAACTTCCCACTGGTTCTTCTTATTTCACTTCTTTTAGTAAGTTGCGGAGAATCTGTTGAGCAAAAAGTTGATCCTGTAAAATCCAAAAATGAACTGTCCGCCCCAAACGCTTCAACCATGGAAGAGACTGCTACGGCGATTATACCCGAGAAGAAAGCCGTTATCGAAACATTGTTATCGGACGAAGAGTATATGATTGATGTTAAGGTTGAAGAACTAGGTCCGACAAAGGTAAGATTTACGACATCCACAAACCTGCCTCTCCCGGTACAAGTCATGGCCGGTGTATCTCTGCAAGGACAAAATCCTGACGACACTTGGATTGGGTTCAATGAGAGGGTTACGCTTAAAAACAAAGATCAAACATTTACCCTGAGCTTCCCTCAAAAACCATTGCCCAAAGGCCAGTTTGATGCCGAGGTGGCTTTTTACCCAAGATGGGGAGCTAAAGATGGCAATCCCGTTGCGGCGAAGATAGGGAGTAATATTGAAGGGGCAAGCGAGATTAATTTAAGTGGTGACGGACAAAATGCCGAAGACCGAATGGCAAGAAACAAGATGCAACTATGGATTATGGAAAATGTAAACCCGGCAACACCCTATGTAGATAGTGAAATGAGGGCTCAGTTAGGCAGCTCCGAACCTGTTGCAGTCACTAGGATGAATCCAAAGATTATAAAGGGTCATTATTTCCCTAAAGCAAATATGACAATCTATGTGAACGTGCTAAAGAGTGAGTATGTGACTTTTCGAAAAGGTCGTGACACAAACGGAATGTAACAAGGTGTGCTTGTGAGACATAAGTAGCGGGTAAGGATCTAGACATTTCGGGTTGATTCGAATGAGGGCATTTTTTTGCTTTTTGAATGTGAAATCCATCAATTTTTTAGATTTTGCAGTTTCTCATGCGTACTTTTATGTGTGATTCCATGTGTACTTTTTTACAAGAGGAAATTACCCAAGCTATTGATTTTGTTTAATTATTGTATTTAGTTCGCCTCCTGCTTGCGGAGCCATACCCCTGATCTCAACCTTTTGAAACCATTCCACTTTCTTTCATGCATTAGAGGTTCGAGTCCGTCTTTAGGACTCAAACCAAGCACTTAAAACCCATTGTAAAAAATGGTGGTTTTATCCCC
>CALLBD010000029.1 GCA_938001915.1 uncultured Caulobacterales bacterium
AAATTGCGACCTTCGGCCTAGCTAAACCTGCCTTAATGCACCAAGCTGTAAAAATATTCCGACACGATGCTTTTGGCCTTGAGCCAGAAACAGATGTTGAATTTCGTAACCCTACAGACGGAACCCTATTTTCGGAACAACTTGGGCAATTTAACGCCATAGCCAGTAACTTGCCTTTTGTGGCGCAGGCGGGGCGAAAACAATACGGCAACGCTATCGAGGGCGTAAATGAGGCCCTAGGTGACGAACTTGGTAAGTTGCCCGGAAAGTCTGATATAGCAGCTTATCTACCATTCGCTTTTCACCCAATGCTTAGAGAAGGCGGGCGCCTTGGAATAGTAATAACTAATGCGTGGCTCGGCACGGATTGGGGAGATGCCTTTTTCAGCAAGCTCTCACATTTCTATAGACTAAAATTCGTTGTGACTTCGGGTGCGGGCCGTTGGTTTCAAAATGCGGCGGTGGTCACAAATTTACTTGTCTTTGAAAAGTTGACCGAGGCGCAGGAGAACGATGAACCCGAGCCTATTGATTACGTGGTTCTTATGCGACCCTTACAGGAGCTTTTGGAGCCTGATGCCAGTGAGCAAGCAGCCGCGCAAATTGAAATGGGACAGTCGCATGGAGACACCATGACCATTCGGTCAGTCTCTCATACAGACCTTGCTCGTTTCAGAGTTCTTGGGTTAGCTGGGAACGCACAATTCGTAAATTGTGATTGGGTGCTAGACCTGCCCCTTACGCCGCTTAAAGACCACTTTAGGATTACAAGAGGTATGCGCCGTGGATGGAATGATTTATTTTATCCCGCAGACGGGCATGATATTGAGGATGACTACATCGAAGCTGTGCTCAAAAGTCCAACGGAAATTGATGGACTTATATCATCACCAAAAACTGATGCGTTTTGCTGTTCTCGAACTATAGAAGAGTTGCGAAATTTAGGTCATACAGGCGCACTTAATTGGATTGCCCGATTTGAAGATGCGGTAAACACTGACGGCAAACCCTTACCCGAAGTTCTCGCTAAATCTGGCCAGATGTGGTATGAAATGAGCGCCTCTTCTATGGCTGAAATCGTCATGTCTTTAGGTTTTGGAGATAGACTCTTCATCTCTAAACTTGCAGAGCCAGCCTTCGTTGACCAGCGTCTAATCCGTATTAACTCTAATGATGGAGTAGATCTCGACCTATGCCATGCTTTACTAAACAGCGCCGTTGGAATGTTCATAATTGAGGGAATGGGGTTTGGTAGAGGTCAAGGAGTTCTAGATCTCAACAAAGACCGAATGGGTAAATTTATGCACATGCTCGACCCAGCCGCGCTAAATGAAACACAAATACAAAGTATCAAAGACGCCTTTTCCCCATTGTTAGAACGAGAAATTTTAGACGTTGCAGACGAGTTAGAAGAGGAAGACAGACAGAGTTTTGATGATGCTGTCCTTCAAGCCTTTGGTTTAAACGTTGCGCGAGAGACCATTTACGATAGCTTGTTGGCACTTCTAGCGATTAGGCAAACTGCTACTGTTGAAGTTTAAACTAAGTTTATTTATCTCAGATAAGCAGCCCTGACACTTTATCGAAGGGCCATCGACCCAGCATCCAACCGCCACCTATGCCCCGCGTCTTCGCCAGACGGGCAGGCTATTCGCTTTGCGCTTACGCTACGAATAGCCTAGAGCTTGGCGAGTAGAAGATCCTTTAGAGCTGGTTTTCCCAAACGCCAGTCTGGTTACATTTCTGGTGACAAATTACAGTCTATTGACATTTTCATGCTCTTTAAGTAATTGAAATACATAACTTAATTAAGTTAAGGTCACCGCGTCCCCGGTGCGCCATTATCTTCAAAGTCCAACCACATAAGTCGTTGAAAAGACAGCATATTTCTTTTAGAAACCTGTAGTCTCCTGAAATTTCTTCGATTTTTGTGCCACTTTTTGTGCTACAAATTGGGCTACAATGAACCGTGACTAGGAAATCGAACCATTACCTCAAACGGCGCGGAGAGCGCTGGCATTATTATCGCCGCGTGCCGAAAAAATATGAAGCTATTGATACGCGCGGAACCATAAGGATCGCGCTGGATACAGACTGTCTGACCATAGCGCGTGAGAAACGCAACAGGCTGGTGGAAGCTGATGAAGCCTTATGGCAATCAAGCCTGATGAGTTTAAACGGTCAAGACGATGAGATTTGCGCTCTAAAGCAACGTCATAAGTTTGCGCAGAAACGTGCTCTCGCCTTGGGTTTTACATTTAAGCCGATTGATCAGCTCGTCACGTCTGACAATTTAATGGAGATTGTCGAGCGTGTTGAAGCGGTGGCGAAAGCCGATGACCAAGTCACCGAGGCTGAAGTTTTATTGGGGACAATAAAGGCCCCCAAGACGACACTCAGAGAGGCCCTGGACTTATACCTGAAAACACTCTCAATCGGTGAGCAGAAAGGTAAATCGCCTGATCAACTGCGTAAATGGCGACTTCCTCGGCAGAGAGCTATTGAACACTTTATTGCAGTGTGTGGTAACCTTCCCATGGAAGAGATTGAACGGTCTCATGCGCGCCGCTTCTATGAATGGTGGGGTAAACGTCTTTCTCCTGACGATGGGTCAAAGGGTTTGAAGCCCAACAGCGCCAATCGTGATCTTGGGAATCTGAGAAAGCTCTATCGAACTTATTGGACCTATGAAGGCCAAGAAGAAAGGCAAAACCCCTTCCGTGAATTGCGCTTTTCAGATACTGACAGTGATCCAACACCACCCTTCTCAGATGAGTGGGTGAAGACCAAGATCTTGGCTCCGGGTGCCTTGGATGGATTGCACCAAGAAGCACAGCTCATCGTCAAAGTCTTGATTGAGACAGGTTGCAGACCAAGTGAGATAGCGAACCTCGAGCCAGAAGATATACATCTTGAAGCGGAGGTGCCATTTATCTCAATCAGGCCGAAAGCGAACCGGGAGTTAAAGTCGCGGGCTTCTAAGAGAGAAATACCTCTTGTGGGTATCGCTTTAGAAGCCATGCAAAAGGCTCCGAATGGCTTCCCGCATTACAAGGATAAAAGCTCTTTGCTTTCAGCGAGCTTGATGAAAGCGTTTAAAACGCGGGGCCTGTTTGAGCATGAAGGTCAGCGGATTTATTCCTTCAGACATGCTTTTGAAAAGAGGATGCTGGAAGCAGGCCTAGACTATGGGCTGAGATGCACATTAATGGGACACAAAAACAATCGTCCTGAATATGGGGATGGCGGCTCTCTAGAATTTAGAAAATCTGAATTGATGAAAATTGTTCATTCAATCGATTTTTGAGATAAAGTGACTATGCCCCTGAATAGAGTCAGTTAACGAACCACATCAATCAGCTTATCGAAACTATCTACCACATCGTACCGGACATTCGGTGATTGCATCTTTTCAAAGAACTTCCGGGCGCAATCAATCTTGCCGAGTTCTTTACCGCGCAAGTCCATAGACCGCATGGAGCCTTTGGTCTCGGCGACAAAATAGATATGCTTCACGCTGTCCTCTTCAAAAGCAATGGCCCAGTCCGGGTTATAGTTTCCGACTGGCGTCGGAATGTAGAAGCCTCCGGGCAGCTTGGCGTAGACGGCTACATCGCCACTGGCATCCAGCTCGCCGGAAAACTTACGCTCAATGCCGGAGTCGCTTACGACATAGTCATAAATATGTTTCTCGGCGGCACGGGCGCGCTTCAGGCCATCCGGAATGATTGTAGATTTGGTGAAGATATCGGCGTCACTGAAAGTCTCGTCGAGCAGGTTGTAGCTGATATGTTCAACGACAGCGGTCGCTTTTTCATCATCAATAACTTTAGAGACTTCAGAGATAAACATTTCCGGATTATCCCGATAGGTACTGAAGACGGCAGAGCTAATGCCTTGCAAAATTCGGCCCACGGTTTTGCGGGTCAAAGCCGTATGCTTGGCTATGTCTCCAACCAAATCATAGCGTACACTGGAAGGACCCAACGCCCGCTCCCCAAATGCTTTTTGATCTTCCCTCACTTCATTGCCAAAGCTCTCACCGCCCTGAAGATCATCGGCGCTGATTTGGGCGTTTTGTTCGCCACGTTTGACTGTATAGGTCGTCGCTACGACCCGGACATTTTTGTCAATAGCTTTGATGCAATTGACTACCAATTCATCCGTATCAAAGTCGACCAGATAAACCGCCTTGCGGTTGATGGCCTTCCAAAGCGTTTGAAACTCTTTCTTAGCAAAATTGACTTCATGAAGCTTATTCTCAAGCTTGGCCAAATCGTCATCAATTTCCGGCAGGCTGGCATCCGATAAAACACTATCGATCAGTGCGAAGGCTTGCGCCGAATAGGGTTTCAACGCTTCGGGCAGATCTGCCAGCACGCCATTGTCTTTGTCCAATTGATAGGTCTCATTGAGATGATCATTATCATCCGTATAATCGTTCTTGATAAGGTAGCGATAAAGCGCGCGGGCCATCGCCTCATCAACCAGAACATTCTCTCCGCCTTCGACTTCGAATATCTTGCCGTTGAAATAGGCTTCATTGGCTTGTTTGGGGCGCGCTTTCAGGCTCTCACGCGTTTCCTTCTGAAAGCCGTCGACAAAGTCCTCATAGCTCTCACTGGCGATAACGGTCAGGACATTGATATTGTGGACGATGGCGGGATCATCCATACGGTCGCCATATTTGTTCACGCAAATCCGTAGGCCCCGCCCGACCTCTTGACGCCTGGAGATGTCATTACTGCTTTGTTTAAGCGTACAGATCTGGAAGACATTAGGATTATCCCAGCCTTCGCGTAGAGCCGAGTGGGAAAAGATGAACCGCACGGGTTCTTCAATGGATAAAAGCCGCGCCTTGTCCTTCAGGATAAGCTCATAAGCATCAGAGGCGTCTTCGCCCATGGCATGACCTGCAAAATCCCCGCGAGCGGTTTCCTTGGGATCCTTAAGCTTGCCTTTCTTGTCAACTGAGAAGTAGCCCTGATGAATTTGTGTCGCCTCATCACGGGCCAAATAAGCCATATAATCCGGATCATCTAAAACGCCGAGCTCATCGACGGCGCGACTATATTCTTCTTCAAAAATTCGCGCATATTCTCCTCCGGACGCGCCTTCGTCGTCGTAAACACGATATTTGGCAACGCTATCAATGAAAAACAGCGAGAGCACCTTAATGCCTTGAGAAAAGAGCCGTTTCTCTTTCTCCAAATGGGCACGTACGGTTTCCCGGATTTGGATACGGCGCAGTGTATCTTCGGTGACATCACCGTAAACCTGTCCAACTTTTATTGGGTCTTTGGCCGTGAAATGTACCTCGTTTCGATCTGCGCGAATATCTGAAATGATATAGTCCTCATAAGCGCCAATGCCCCCAGACGCATCAGCTAGGTTTGTCCCCTTATCAGCCCAGATAGATTTTCGTTTAACTGTTCCGCTGGCCGCTTTGCTCTCAATTCGCAGGCGTACTTGCGGTGGCCTGGTTGTGGAAACGCGAATTTGTTCGGCGTAAAGATAATCACTCGTCCCCGGCAAGTGACGGACCGTAATCCCGCGCACGGCAATCTTTTTGACCAGTTTCTTGTTGTAGGCATCCAGCGCATCTAAGCGGTGGACCAGATTGTGAACCGTTTTATGGGTCGCTGAATAGCGCAGCGTAAAAAGCGGATTAAACTTTGCCAGACTCTCAACCGTCTTCTTGCCCTCCATCTTCTGAGGCTCGTCCAGAATAAGAATGGGGCGATTGGCTGCAATCACATCTATCGGTCGGCGAGACTGAAACTCATCAAGCTCCATAAAGATACGACGGGCATCTTTACCGGTCGCGTTAAAAGCCTGAGTATTGATAACCATGACCTGAATGCCAGCATTAGAACTAAAGCTCTCCAGCTTATCCAGATGTTTGGAATTATAGATAAAGACATTGGCTTTAGTCTCATAATCGCTCTGAAAGTGGTCAGCCGTTTCAGAGAAAGTTTTATAGACGCCCTCGCGAATGGCGATGCTCGGCACCATGACGATGAACTTGCTCCAGCCATATCGCTTATTCAGCTCAAAGATGGTCTTGATATAGACATAGGTTTTACCCGTGCCCGTCTCCATCTCCACGTCCAGATTAATCCCGCAGATTTTAGGCGCACCCAGCTTCCCGCCGTTAAACCAGTCCTTACCATAGGCGTCACGCAGGGCGCCCTCTCGAGTCATAGCGCGGTTCTTGGCAATACCTCGTTGTTGCACCCCATTGATATTCTTTAAAAAATCGCCTTCGGTGAGGCGGATTTCTGTATTGCGCAGGGCCTCAAGCTCATAATCTTGACGGATTTGCTCGTCTTTTTTGATAATGCCCGGGTCCATACGATAGCGAAACCCGCTCTCGCGTGGCTGGCCTTCAAAGCAATCGACGACGGCGTCCACCGCCTCGCCCTGATAGGCCATATGTTTGAATATCTGACGGGTCATAAAGCTTAGATAACTTTCATATCCGTATGACCATCTGTCATTTGGGCGAAAAGCTGTCCGGCATTGATTTTCATATCATCAGAACCAAACCCATCGTCTCTGAACACAGCCCTGAGAGGCTTGCGCTCGGCCATAACTTTGACGACGTCCTCAGATATATTCAGATCAAAACAGGCGGCCAGATCATCCTCCCCGACCCAGAACACAGTTTTATCGCCAATCTCTTCGCGAACAATAGGCAGCGATAAATCAACGCCCCAATCGAGCATAACCTGAAACAACAGATCTTCGGCTGTTCTGTCAGGTTTAATATGGTCTACGGCATCTAGCAGGCTGCCTTGCTCGAGCTCCCCTGGCGTATAATAGACATCATTCATATTGGAATTGTCGATTTTTAAGACGCGGAAACCTACGTCGAGTTTACCGATCTGATCTGGATTTTCGTCCAATATTTCATTGCCTGCTCGTCGTATCCTTTCCATTGAAAGCTTGGAAATATCCTCATAGCCAGACTTAAATGCTTCAGATGTAGGAGCAGTTTTTTGAGGCAGCTGAACCATAATAAAACAGCGCTTAACTCCATCTTCAGAACTGCACCTAAGAACAGCATCTGCGGAGGTCGATGAGCCCGCATAAAAATCTAGAACTATATCATTGTCTGACATATTGACCGACGAAATGAGTGCTTTCATCAGTTTAGTAGGTTTAGGATTTGAAAAGAAACTCTTACCATCGAAGTATCTTTCTAACTCAACTCCGCCATCGCTTTTAAAGGACAATATTGAACGCAGTAAAAAGTAGTTGACGTCATCCAAAAATGTTATCGAACTAGGCTGAGTATTCTCATCTGCCGCGAACCATATCTTGCCACAAATATAAGAACCATCATGTAGCTCTTCGATAGACGTATAATGCCCATTCGTTAGTCCCGCCGCCTGATCAAATGTTTCTTTCTTCCATCTCCACCCTCTATCAGGTATTTTGACTTCTTTTAAGGTTTTTGGGTGTAAAACAGCGTACCTCGGCCCATTCGTATCAGAATTGGGCCAGCTCATATTAATCTTCCCCCACAACTCATATTTAGAATTCACCGAATTATAGAGAGTAATGCCCCTGTCAAAATTACGCTTTTTATAGAGTTTCTTTATTTCTGCTTCGGTCTCTTTCTGTGACTTATTCTTGCGTTTCGATTTGCTTAGTAGGTCATAAACCTCATCAAGGCCATC
Organism: uncultured Caulobacterales bacterium; assembly: GCA_938001915.1. Lineage (GTDB taxonomy): Bacteria > Pseudomonadota > Alphaproteobacteria > Caulobacterales > Maricaulaceae > Litorimonas. The sequence goes on from CALLBD010000029.1 coordinate 7,686, forward strand.
TTTTCTCATCCGCAGTTCAACTCTAATTTCAGTCGATTTAGTGTAAACAAGAACGAAATCGTGAATATTGCCGACGCCTTTATCATTCTTAGGAATTCTTTTGTTCCAAGTTATACACTCGACAAAATTATCGCGCCCAAAAATTGCATCGCAAGATTTACGTAGATTTGTAAATTCCTGATTCCCAATACTAATAAAAATGATTCCATCATCGCGCAGCAAATTGCGTGCGAGCTTCAAGCGCGGATACATCATAGTCAGCCAGTCCGAATGATAGCGACCATTGCTTTCGGGGTTCGCGACTAGCTTACCGCCCTCTTCATCAACCTGTCCGCTATCTTCAAGATAGTCCTGCTTATCGCCCGTGAAATTATCCTTATAGATAAAATCCTTGCCCGTATTATAAGGCGGGTCGATGTAGATCATTTTGACCTTGCCCAGATAGGTTTCCTGCAAAAGCTTGAGCGCGTCCAGATTATCGCCTTCGATGAACAGGTTTTTGGTTGTGTCAAAATCAACACTTTCTTCGCGCACGGGGCGCAAGGTTTTCGTAATTGGTGTGTTCGCCGCCAGCATAGCTTCGCGCTTACCCGGCCAATCCAGCCGATACCGCTCCTGTGGCCCTTCGACGATAGAGTCTGAGAGCTCTTGCTTCAGCGCATCGAAATCTATGACATGGGTGAGCTTGCCATTTTCATCCCGCCCTTCGGTGACGACATTCGGAAAAAGCTCCGCAATTCGGGCGACATTCTCATCCGTGATATTGGGCGTCGTCATGTCTAGTTTTTCGATATTTTGTTGATTGTCCACGGAAGCGTCCTACATTCGTCTTATATCATGATATTCTATTTCAGCTTCAATTGGCAAAAGGCTGTGAAGCGAAAGAAATTTGATTTGATTCTCTTTAAGATACACGAAATTCAAACCATTTATCTGATTTTCTAAAAACCGACCAAAAATTACGAGGTCTACTTTTGGGAGAGCCAGAGGGTTTAGACGTATACGGAAACCTTTCTGGTAACGCGTAATATTCAGCACCTTACATAAAACATAAGGAAGTTCGCGCTCGGCACTATCTTCTCTGTTTGATATAATCTCTGGGGAGAGGCCGGGCTTTTCAAAAATGCCCTTTAAATCGGCTAGTTTTAGATTCGTTTGTCGTGACGATGCTGCTGCTGGCTCCGTATTAGAAGCAAGGCAAGTGTGCTTTGACCAAGTTGGTTCCAAAGTATCAAATAGCGCTTCTCCACCATAGGAAGACTGAAACTTATAAACCGCGTTGTTGCAGTCAAGACAAATATGGTTGGTCTGAATCGGGTTGCGTTTTTGTTCTTCAATGACTTTCAAATCTTGGGTTATTTGGGTGTTTTTCTTCTTACGCACTAAAACTAAAGGACGTCTCTCAGATACAGTTTTGGGGACGTGTCTCTGTGCCGCTTTTGCGGGCTGGCATTCCGTAATGATATCCGACATGCATTTATGGGTGACCCATTTATACCCGACCCTATCAAACCACGCGTGCTCATGCTTCTCACGTGAATAATAATAGGTTGGCCTTGCACATTGTGGGCAAGGCGCATGACGTGTTAGGAATTGATCGCCCCAATTTATTCCTTTTTCAGCAACTAGCTTTGCAAAATCATAACGCTTTCGGATATCAGGAAGAGCATGCTGCAAACCTTTGAAATGGCCCCGAACAGTCGTCAAAACACCTGAAGCGCAAAGTCGTTCATGTTCGTTCCACCATACGTATCTAACCACGGGTCAACTCCGTAAGATATTCGGAAGTTTTCTTAAGTTCCCGATTGAATTCCACTCGCCGGTTAAATTGCTTTTCTTTGCGTATCTTGGTTTGCAAAGCTTCGCATCTCTGTTCCAGAGATTTGATCTCCTCAATGCGAGCGTTGAGCTCAAATAGAGTCTCACCATCGATGGCTTCAATCGGCATCAAGCTTTGTAATATCTGGCTGTAAAGCCCCTGAAGATTAGTCGCGACAGGTAAGGCTTGCCTCTCGCTCTGTTCTGGGACCCACATAGACGCATAATAATGTTTGCTAGGCTTGCCGCACTGCCATTTGGGTGTCGCCATGGCTTTTTGTTTGTCGCCGTGTGCCAATTCAAAAATAATTGGAAACGCAATTGCCTTATCGATGTGCCTGAGAACGTCATCGTCTAAGTGTGCGCTTTTGAGCCGGATGTTGAAGATTTGAATTTCCGGGACATTTTCGGACGCCGATAGATTTATGGTCTCAGGAGCTAGTTTATAAGTCCAGCGTACTTGCTCTACTTGTGCCGAAAATAGGTCTCGAATACGAGGCGTCGCTTTGTGATAGGAAAACAGCTTGGTTTTGGAGACCATACGGTCAAAACGCGCCCGCTTTGGATATGCGAAGAGTGACGACAACTAATCTTCCTCATCATATTTCTGAACTGGCGGTCCTTTCCATATATTATTTGCTCTAGTAAAGAGTACGGCGCTTCGTTGGGTTATCGTCGCTTCGTCCCAATCGTCAAAATTCTGAAGTTCCCGATTTAATGCTAAACTACTATGTGATTTTACCTCAGGCATTCGTTTGGAATAACCTGCGTTTTTCAACTTCGAATTTAGCGGCTGTGTGAGCAAGGTAAGGTTTCCAATCCGATGGATTTTTTCGGAACGCTTGTTTTCTCGTTGGATTCTCTCCAGAGAAGGTTGGTTTTCATCTTCGTTTTCAAAACCTGGAACAGGCCAATGGATCTTCCACTTTTGCGGCATGATATGTTCAATAGTTAGGGCGCTTTTAATCTCTATATCTTCACTGAGTGAGCTCCTCATGGAGACTTCAATGGCTTGAAGTAGGTAATTTAAACGCTTCGCACGTGCCGGCTTATATTGATCCCTGTTGACGAATCCATCTTCAAACTCTTGATCAGTGGGCCATCGATTTATGTCGGACTGCCCAGACCCCAAGAGGTTTTTAAAACGATCGAAGTTTATGGGCTCTAAATTTTCCCGCTCTCTCAGCTTCTTGATAAGATCTACAAAGGTATTATTGTAATTTTTAGTGGTTAAACCACATATATCCCGTCTCAAAATAAAGCTTTTCAGTACATCAAGAGAAAGTTGAAGATCATTATCAGTCATTAATGCTTCGGTCGCCAAAAATACTACAAGTGGCATCGCTGTCGATACATCAAATGCGTCTGCAAATATTCCAAACTCCCCAACTGAATCATCGGAATTCTTGGTGAACAATCTCTCTACGACCTGAGAGCTAGTCCTTAGTGATTTCAATTCGTATTCAACATCGGTGAATGGGGTTTCCAAAATGATCCATTCTTTATACTCATCGTAAAGTCTGTCCACCGATACATTCTTTGCTGTTTTCATGGACAAATGATCAACAAATAGCCAATCGACGCGCTCTTCTTTTCTTCGACCTCGTGGTTCAGATTGCCCCCAATATCCGCTATCCAAATCAAGCCAATATTTCTCGTATAGCCGATCCGAATTCAACTTCGCTTTATTTGCTGATTGTCCTGCAGCGCGCTGAAAAATAAAGTTTCTCATCAGATCGCTAGCCTTTAAATCTACTCCTCGGGAATTAAGGGTTTCAAAAATCACTTGCGGGTCATCATTATCTTCTAGTTCAATCGAAACTATGGCTAGCCCAGACCTTAAGGCCTCAAAAACTTTTTCAACGACAAACTCCGCCTCCTCGACCCTTTCTTCCACAAAGGATTCAAGTTCAGATTTTAGATACTCATAAGCTAAAATGGATTTTCGTACATAACCATCTATTTCAGGAGATTGTAGCCCCAGTTCGGAGATATCGGTCCCAGGGGCTATTATTTTGACAAAAGCCTTTCGGTCCATATATGATGGCCAGAGTTTATATCTCTCAATTCTTTCATTCTCCATGATGCCTGTATTTAAAAGGTACTTATCGATTTCTGAAGTGTAGACCGTTTCATGTAGTTGCGAGACACTACGTAAGGCAGCTAAAAAAAGTTGGAATGTTGTCAGTCTTTGTTGACCGTCAATTACCTCCCAAGTTGAAACTTCGCGACCATATGTTTTGATTTGAGCAATAACAGCTGCACCCAAAAAATGAGGAGCTTCGAGTTGGCTTTCAGCGAGAAGTTTTTGTGCGATACGTTTAATATCTTTCCATAACATCTCTATCTGCGGTTTGACTGGCCAAGCATATTGTCTTTGGTAAAGAGGAACGACATATCTTTTCTTTCCGTCGAAAAGCTCGATAATAGATCTTTTAAAAGGTTTCAATTTTACCCCCCGTATTCATAAACAACGACAAACCCCAAAAGCTCAAAATCATCTAGCCCTGCAATAGAGTCGAGGAGAGCCGTTGTGCGTTCTCCGGTGAACAAGCTATCGATGTCTTTATCTTCTTTGACGTCAATCATAGACCGAATGGCCTGATCCAGAAGATCAGAATAGGCCTGCATGTTTCGGCCATCTTTGGTGTCTTTGTTGAAAGGCTCCACGACATCTGCGACCGGCTCTGAATAGGGTTTGCAGGCCGCTCTGGCCAAATCAAGCAAATGCTTGGCCCGAGAGTGCTCGGCGATGATGTCGCCGTCCTGCCCGATATAAACCAGATAAAAGGGATGGAGCCTGTTATGGCCGCCAATGTCAGGTGTCGAGGCCTTTATGTTTCTCATCGCGAATATCACGCCCGGGACGAGGCCTTTCTCAGGGGCTGCCGGAACCACCGTGTGAATACCATTTGGTAGCTTGGGGATGTCAGGGTGGTCTTTGAGGAAACGAACAAGGTCCATGCAGAAATCATTCAAGCCAAGGTCCGTGATTGACACGCCGGTCTTTAGATCTTCAAGCTCAATCACTTCTTCCTGTAGGCGGCGGAGCTGTTCTTTGCGGTATTCAGTATCATTAGCTTTGGCAGAAAGGACGTTATCGTCTCCGGTGGCCGACACGTCTGCAATGACCATCCGCGACTCAACACGGTCTTTCAGGTTAATATATTCATCTAGCGAAATATCTGGCCAGTAATTGACCAGTTGTATGTCCGTGTTGGTTGAGCCTATTCGGTCGACACGGCCAAAGCGCTGGATGATGCGCACCGGGTTCCAGTGAATGTCGTAATTAATGACGATATCGCAGTCCTGAAGGTTTTGACCCTCAGAGATACAATCCGTCCCAACTAGCACGTCAATCTCACGAGGCTCATTTTCCAAGATCAGGTCTTTCTTTTTGGAGCGGGGCGAGAACAGCGTCATCACTTCCTGAAAGTCATAGGATGTTCCCAGTGTCGATTTCGGGTTGCCCGACCCGCCCGTTACGGAGGCCGAATGGAGCTGAAATTGATCCGTCACTTCAGCCGAGAGATTTTTGTAAAGATAATCCGCCGTATCGGAGAAGGCCGTGAATATAAGTGCTTTTTTATTGCCCGGATTAAAGGGGTCTAGAATTTTGTCTTTTACGCTTTGGATCAGGTGTTGAAGTTTGAAGTCATCTTCAGGGCTGATCTTTTCCATTTCGTGCAAAAGGTGTGACAAAAGGTGTTGGTCGCCCTGGAGCTCATGCTTCCAGCTTGGTAAGTCGATATCGGCAAGATCAATTTTAATCTTTCCACCAATCATTTGTTCCTCAGATGTTGGCAGCTCATCATCATCGGGATCGAGGTCATCAATTATATTGTCGATAGACTCTATTTTTCCTGTTGTCTCAAAGGCAGCAATTTTCTCAAGCGTTGAAAGATAAAGGTTATTGAGCTTTTCAAGCGTTAGTCGAAAAGCATGGACAGAACTCTCAAGACGCTTCAGCAAGTTAACAGTCATTAGACTCTGCAGAGCCTTTTCGCGGTCCATTTGCGTAAGGCGGCCTTTGCCTTCGCGAACTTCAGTATCGTACATCTCTTCATATTTTTTGAGACGGCTTGGTAGAACATAACTGATTGGCGCGTAGACTGACATTTTGACTTGGCTAAGGTCAGTGTAGATTTCGTTGAAGCTCATCACATCTGGGCGATTGGTCAGCTTACACCGATGTGAAACCGGCTGTCGTCTTTTTGGGAAATTGCCAATATCCGCCGTATCGTAATAGGTTGTGATGTGTTTACGCGATCGGGCAATGGTTACGCTATCCAAGAGTTTAAAGAAATCAAAGTCCAGACGCTCAAGAATGAGCTCCGCTGTGCGCTCTTCCGTAGGGAGTTTGGACCAGTCATTGAACACAGCTTGCGCGCGTTTGAATATTTCTTCGATTGGCCGTTCCGTGCCGAGCTTTTTGGAAAGCGTGGAAGACTCACCTTCATAGGCGAGCGCCAATTGATTGCGTAGATCAGTGAAACGATTATTCACCGGTGTGGCTGAGAGCATAAGGACTTTGGTCTTGACGCCTTCTCGAATGACCATGCGCATAAGCTTTTCGTAGCGGGTCTCACGATCGTTAACCGCCTCATTATTTCTGAAGTTATGCGACTCATCGATAACGACCAGATCGTAATTGCCCCAATTGACCTGATTAAGCGGGAGGCCGAGGCTTTCCCCGCTCGTCCGGCTGAGGTCCGTGTGGCAAAGTATGTCGTAATTCAGGCGGTCTTTGGCGAGAATATTTGTTTTCAGATTGCTGTTATAGGTCTGCCAATTTCCCGCGAGTTTTTTTGGGCAAAGGACAAGCACAGCCTTGTTACGTAGCTCGTAATATTTGATAACGCCCAGAGCGGTAAAGGTTTTACCCAGACCAACACTGTCGGCAAGTATACAGCCATTATAGGTCTCGAGCTTGTTGATGAGACCAACAGCCGCGTCTTTCTGGAAATTATATAGTGTATTCCAAACGACGCTATCCTGATATCCTGTCAAATCATTCGGTAAGACGTCTTCATTGAGGTCCTCAAGAAACTCATTGAAAATATTATAAAGGATCAGGAAATAAACTTTGTCTGGCGCGTTTTCCTTATAGATATTTTCAATGTGGGCGCAAAGTTGTTCTGTGACATCCTGGAGCTTTGTCGGATCACGCCAAATATTTTCAAACAAGTCTAAATAGCTTTTAGACATTGTTGGTTCGTCAAGGCAATTTACCATATTGGAAACCGCGTTGCCCTGTTCGTAGCCAAGGTCTACCGCTGTGAATCCTTGTATGGGCATATAAGCAGTCGCATCGCTACCTGGGATGCATGCAAATTGCTGCATCGGAGCTTGCGTTGTGTTCGATTTAAACCGTGCCTTTCTCCTGATCCAATCTGCACATTCTTTAGCGATGGCTTTTTGAGTAAGTTGGTTCTTTAACCGAACTTCAAATTCAGTTCCGTAAAGTCCACGCTCTCTATCCCTCTTCGGGATTGTAAATTCTCTACGCTCTTTTCTGAGTTTGTCGGATTGTTCATTTGGAACAAAGGTCGGAGCCGTGAAAATAAATTCAAGGGATTCGACCTTTTCTAATTCTTTCTTGAGTTCTTCAAAGGCATAAATCGAAAAACAAGATGCCGCAATTTGCAACTTCGAACCTTTTCGAAGCCGGTTTTTGAGATCATCTCCAAAGAGAATGTTGATGTTATCAAGCGTCTTCAATTTAATGGCCTAATTTAATTCATTAGATATTTTGCAAGAGTCTTTACCACGTAGCCATACTGACATGAGACGTGAAGTTAAGTCTGAACGATTTCACAATAATAGCCAACCCTTCAATCCTTCAGTGGTGCGTTGCAGTAAAACAAGATACACAGATATGATCTATAGGCCACTGCAAACTCGCTTAAAAGAGATATGGCGGCAATTAACCCTAAATGATTGTGTTTGGTCGTCTTGTATGATTGTCGGTGAAATCATCTCAATCGGTGAATTATTTTAAGGAGTTCATCTCTACGAAACTCTAGTGACCCGCCATCGCCATATTGAGGTCTGTCGTTTTTATGGCCCATGAGGGTACATCTGAGACCATAGTCCAGCCCGGCTTCGAGCATGCGTTTTTCAAAGCTGTGGCGGAAGCTATAGATGCGGTGTTTTGGGGTGGGGAACAAGCCGCGCCGTTTGAACGCCGCTCCGAGCAGATTTGAGAGGACTGTCGCATTATCAGCATATTTCGGAAATCCTCCGGGAGCCCGCTTCATGGCCTCTAGCGCGACACCGATCAGTGGGATGTCGCGTTTTGAGGATGGAGTTTTGAGTTCTCTCTTTTGGGTGGGCCGAATCTTGATATGCGGGACTTCGTGGTTGAGGCAAATATGTTCGGGCTGGAGGTTGACTATCTCGCTAAGGCGGCAGCCTGTTTCGATTAGGATGGGCACGACAAGTTGAGCTTCTTTGTTGAGGCCGTCTAGAGCGCCTTTTGCTAGAATTTTGGTTCTGACCCATTCATCCGTGAAGACGGGCGTTGTTGGCTCATATCGTGACTGGAAGCGCAGATTACGGAAAGGATTGGGGCGGTCTTCTTGTCCGTAATAGGTCCAGTAGAGGCGAAATATCTTTCTTAAATGCCCAATCTTCTTATTCGCGGTATTCGGTTTGTAAGGTGAATTGTCAGGAATGATCTGGTCACGCCAATGCTGATGAAAGCTCACTGCATGGTGGCGTGTGATTTCATCTAGGCTCAAGGAGCCGCAAACGTCTTCAAAGGCTTCGATGGATCGTTCGCGTTCCTCAATCCATTTTCTGCGCTGTTCTTTTGATTTGGAGGTAATCTCATGCGGCGCGATGGTATCGACATAAAGTCTCAGTGCATCCCTAAAGTCGTGTTCTGGTGCTGCGATTAGGCCGAAAACCGCTTGGACGTAGGATTTGTCGTTTGTGAACTCTCTTATGCTGTCCAGCCTTGCGAGCATATCTGGCAAATCTTGGTCCTCGATCAGGCCTGCCAGGGGTTTATAGCTATATCCTAGCATCCCGCAGCGCGCTCGCGCCAACTGATAATCATCTTCAGCTGATTGATGCTGCTTCGCACTTTTACCGTAAAAGGCCAGCTTGCCCCATTCAGTTTCGAGTTCCTTATTGAGCAGATCACGACGGAGCCGGGCTTCATCAATATTTTTTGTTTTAAGCGCTTTGCGGATTCTTCGTCTAGGATATACGTGCCAAACGCCTTTGGGCACACGCCGAAAATAATACCAAAGGTCCCCACGTCTTTCGAGATATTGATTTTTATTTTTTGGCATTTGCAACCTTTCTTTTATGCTTAAACTGGATGTTTGATTGTCCATAGGAAGAGCCGAAACTTGCGCTATTTAAAAACTATAAAAAACAGCACGGTGACACTCCCCGATCTTTATCGGGGAATGGAAACCGCTGTGGCTTTGATCGATAAATATGGTGAAGCCTACTGGCCTATCTTTGAATGGCTGGAAGCTGAAATTGATGACCGTGAAAGCCGTGCGGCTAGGCTGGAAAAGTTTCGTCAATCTCCACATGCGGCAAAGGCGTCTCAGTCGTGAAATTCTGGGTGTTCTCAGACCTGCATCTGGAAGGGTGTGATTGGAAGCCTGAGCGCGTGCCTGATTGCGACGCAATCATAGCGGCAGGTGATATTCATGACCCAGGTCATAAAGCCGTTGAATGGCTGGACAGAATTTCAGATAGCAAACCGGTGATTTATGTGCCGGGCAATCATGAATGGTATGCCCATAATGAGCGCTTTACGGTCAAAGATGAAATCAAGCGCATGCGAAAGGCGGCTAAAGGAACCTCAGTTCAACTCTTAATGGATGAGAGCCTCATCATTGATGACGTGCGCATATTAGGCTCCACACTCTGGACCGATTTTGCTTATTTTGGCGATGAGCGGCGGTCCATGGCTGTGGCGGCTATGGGTATGAATGATCACCGGGTTATCTATCCCAAAGTTGTCGGCATGCCTTTACATCCTGGCGAGAGCCGCGACTGGCACAGGCAAAGCCGCGCTTGGTTAGAAGATGAGTTTTCTAAAGAAGGAGATTGGCGAGCGACAATCGTTGTGACCCATCATTTGCCGCATCCTAATTCTGTGTCTGAGAAATATAAAGACAGCGCTTTGAACCCTGCCTTCGTGTCTGATCTTAGCGCGCTAGTGGAGAGTTGTGGTGCTGAATTATGGGTACATGGCCACACGCATAGCAGCTGTGATTATATGGCTGGAAAAACGCGCGTTCTGTGTAATCCAAAGGGATACGGGCCTCGGCGCGGGTCGTCCAATTATGAAAATAGTGGTTTTGATCCAATGATGGTCGTGACCGTTTGAGACTGAGATTTGATGTTCAGATCATTTATGAAATTTATAACTCTTGCTTTGCTCATTGCCTTTGCGCCTTTGGGCTGTAGTCACAGTGTTGCAGCTGACAATCAAGACGCCCGTTCTGATCTTTCAGAGAGGTCTTACAGCTCCATATATTGGTCAGATGGGGATAGTGGGAAAATTGGCGATATCAAGTTTCGGCTGGCCAATATTGATGCGCCTGAAACCGGCTCGATGAAACAACGTGGCGGGGCCAAATGTGAGCTTGAGCGTGAATTAGGGTATGAAGCGAAAGCGTTTATTGTCGATTTTACCAAGGGCAAATCTATACGCATTGTGCGGGATTATGGGAAAGATCGCTATGGGCGGCTTGTGGTTGATCTTGTAGCAGATGGGGAAGATGTTGGGGCTGCAGGCGTAGATGCTGGACATCTAAGAGATTGGCTTCACATAAAAGGGCGAGCTCAATCGCCTAAGCCAGATTGGTGTCAGCCGTAACGTTCAGAACGGATGTTTTGAAAGATATACAGAAATGATCACGGCTGGCACGCCAAAATATATAGCCCTGCCAATCCATCTTTCTTTGCTTGTGACTTTGCTGGCGCGATGAGCGCTTTCCATAAGCTCAGCCCGTTCGTAATTTGAAACGCCTTTTATGTCAGGCGCTGTTTCTCCTTGAGCAATGGCTTGAATACGACGTGTTTCAGCAAGGGCATAAATATGTCGAGACCAGCTGATCATGAGGCCGATAGAGGCCATGAGAGCGCCTATTAGGTAGATATAGGGCGGAATTGATATCATATCTCTTATGTAACGAGTCCAGGATTATAATCCATAGAGAGATTATAATTTTAGGATATTTGAGACTTTGGGCGTCTCCCTTCGCTTTCGCTTCGGGCCGGGCTGTTGTGAACCAAGCCAGCTATGCCGTCTTGGCCATCCGGCATCCATCCCTGACGCATCCCGCTAACCGCGGGGTTATGTCAGGCGTTCGCCTTCCGGCGAACTGTTCTGCAACCCGTCACATATTTGCCCCTTCAATTCCGCATTGGCGGAAGTGAAGCGTGCCAATCACGGTCCAGTCATCCCGACAGCTGCCGGGGCTGACACGTCCCGCGCTCTAAATAGCGACGAGATTTCAGGCCTGCGCAGACTTTGAGCCTTCGCCCAAGGTCAGCTTGGCGCCTGAAACGCTCGCGCTTCCCACTGCAAGCAGAGGGGTCGCTCGCTTAATTTTTTAGTTATCAATCTTCATCTATCTGGTTTTGAGAGGAGTGGGTTCTGTTTGTCATGCAAGTCCGCCCTGAAAGCCTTCGGTCTCCACATTTGACGGCAGGAATATTCTGACAGGCTTTCCGCAGCCCCATTTATGACAGCTGAGGCTGGCTTCGAATTCATCGAGAAAAAGTTGACGTGATTGGCTGTCTTCTTGCCAATGAGCAGCCTCTTCATAACGGAAAAACCCACACGTCTTGCATTCCACCTCGATACGGGCATCAGCCGCTAAGTCGAGAATTTGCAGGCGTGTTTTCCACGGCACGCTCATAGGGCGTCTTCACGGCGGGGAATGCGCGTAAAGGCAATCTTGGTCCCAAGATGATTGCCATATTTGAGGTTCCAAGGGCCGATGGAGACAGCCGTCTTGCCATAGCGCCAGTTCAAATGATCAATGCTTTGGGTGAGGTCATCCCATTTTTCAGACGTGTCGATTTCAAACAGGTCTCTTTGTCGATCATTGGCTTTGACCAATGAGCCAAACCAGACGCCGACACGGATAATCTTGTGATACTTTTGAATATGGGGACGGGATTGTCGCCAGAGTGTGTCCAAGGCGTCTAGCGCAGCATGGTCATTCGCCGCGTGATACATTTTGACTTTGCCCGCCCAGCTCCTGTTATCCTTATACCCAATCCTATAGCCCGCCCAGAGATGGAGCATGCCGGGATAAAACCCTTCACGGCGCATTCGCCGTGCGGCTTTGACGAGGAGTATGCGGGAGCAATAATAGGCATCTCTGATGGTCCGCATTTCGGGCGGTAATACGCGGCCATGTCCAAACATGCCGCGCTGGGAAGGCTGAGCTTTTACATCATAACCATGCAGCGCATACCAGAGCCGCTCACCCGTCACATTGCCCCAGAGCCTTCGCATTTCTTTGGGCTGGCGCGCCATAAGCTCTGACATGCTGTGGATACCCGCTTTCCAGAGCCGCATCTGCATATTCGCGCCAATTCCCGGGATGTCATCAAAGGGGAGATCGGCAAGACGGTTATAATTGGACTGCGGATGCCAGACAGTATGACCGTCCGGCTTGTCCATCTTACACGCAATCTTGGCCAGATGCCGATTGGCGGCATAGCCGATCGAACAGCTGATATAGTCTCCGACATTCTCGCGAATGGCCGATTTGATCCGGCGCGTCAGACCTGCCGGATCGGCAATGTCATTTTTATCAAGGCGGCAGGTCAGCTCATCAATGCTTTTGGAGACATCAATCGGAATGACAGACTCAATGGCTGCGCACAGCGCGTTATTGGCGCGCCGATAATAATCGGGCTTTTGCGTCACAAGGATAAGCTCGGGACAGACTTTGAGTGCGTCCTTAACTGGCATGATATTTTTCACGCCGCGCGCTTTGGCTTCTTTGGAGCATGCAATCAGAATGGTGAAGTCCGTCCCGCGAAAGGGCGTCACGCCAATCGGCTTGCCGCGTAGCGCGGGCTGGATCTGTTGCTCAACACTGGCAAAGAAGCCGTCAAAATCGAGATATAGCCATTCTATCGTGTCCGGTTTTCGCATGTCCTGTCCGTTAAAAGTGCGGACGTATTAAAAAGAACGAACATAGAACATTCGTCAAGCAAAAACGGATTATATTCCTATTATTGTGGGGATAAGTAGGTTTCAGGGGACCTTTGGCGTTTGAAGGGGCACAGTTTTTAAGGTTTAGGCTTGGGCATAAGTTGAATGGTTTTTGAGTAAGAGGGCGGCCCTAACCGGGCCGGCTTCGTTTATTTTGTTCCCTCCTCGGGGGCGGCGGGAAGCGGTCGGCCAGACTGGCGCCGGGCAGGCCCGCCGCAAGGCCTTTGGCCAATGTCGCCAAAGTTCGTTTAAGTGATCCTACCAAAGACCTTGCGGCCCGAAACCAGTTTCTGGGCCTTTTTACCCGTCACCTGACTGGCCTCTTGCCGCTTCCCCCCGCCCCCTGCGGGGGGAACGTGCCGCGTCCCATTCTTACGTCAAGGGGGCGCTTCGCGCCGCATCCTGCGGACGGCATTGGAGACCAGACCGATGACCTTTTGCCAAACCGAGAGCCAGACCCCATTTGACCACGAGCCGCCACGGCTACCCCCGCCAGACTCCGACATAGCGAGAACGCCAGACCCTGACCCTATCCGCATCTATGTCGCCTGTTTAGCCGCCTATAATAACGGCATATTGCACGGCGCGTGGATTGAGGTCACCGATGAGGACACAATCTGGCAAGCCGTGCAATCCATGCTTGCCGCCTCGCCCATAGAGGAGGACGCCGAGGAATGGGCCATCCATGACTATGAAGGTTTTGAAGGCGCAGAGGTCGGCGAATATTACAGCTTTGAAAATATCGTAGAGCTGGCCGATTATATTCGCGAACGCGGCGAGCTTGGCGCAAAACTGCTCAACTATTATGGCGGCAATATCGAGGACGCCAAAGCCCGATTTGAAGACTATGCGGGCGAATATGACAGCCTTGCCGATTATGCCCGCGAGTTGACCGAACAGACGGGCGAAACCATCCCCCAGCGCCTTGCGCCCTATATCGACTATGAGGCCATGGCGCATGACTTTGAGCAGTCAGGCGACTTTCTGACCTTCGAGGTCGGCGGCTCCGTTCACATTTTCTGGGCGCACTGAGATGGCTCGTTACCAAGTAAAACCCCGTGAGGACGGACATGGCCCCTATCGCTGGAGCCATGTCGTGCGGCGTCATGGCCATCTCCGCCAAGGCACAATTTACACCCAGATGGGCGACGATCTGGACTCAGATGACGCGGCCATATTGCGCGGCCTTTGTGACAAGGCCGGATTCGAATTGCGGAGGGTGGCATGACCTTCTCGCAGACCTTCGACAGCTTCGTTTGTATTGGCGATACCATCACATGCGAAGTGGACGGCTACACCATCACCGCCCGTATTGCCCATGATGATACGCCAGACGCGCCCGACCAAAGACAGGACGGATTCTGGCCGAGCCTATACCCTGATGACGCGGGCTTCATTGGCGCGGGCAATGGCTGGCGCGAGCGCTTTGCCAAAGCGCAAGCCCGCGCCGAGCGCGTCATGGCCGCGTGGAAGAATGACGAATGGTTTTATTGCGGCATTATTTTGTCCGTGAGTGTGGACGGGCTGGAGCTGACCGACCATGCGGCCAGCCTCTGGGGCATTGAGGCCAATTATCCAAATAGCGATAACGCCTATCTGACCGAAACTGCCAATGAGCTTCTGGCAGAAGCCGTGAAGGCCGCAAAAGCGGAACGGGCGAGGCAATGCGCAATCCTTTGCCAAGTAGGCAGCGCGGCATGAGTCGCGATTATGAGCCGACAGAGGTCGGAGCGCAGAGCCTGATTGACGGGGTGCGCCCCGTCAGTCTGGGCGAGAGACTGACCTTTCAGACAACACAGCCCCCACGGCCCAAGCGCAATCCTAATGTTCTCCAGAAACCCTGTGACCACGGCTTATTCGATAGGGTCGGTCGTGCGCAGATTGACCTTTTAGATCTTATCCAAACCCATAAATAGGAGGCTCAAATGAGCAAACCCATAGACCTGAAATTTATCCCCTTCGCCCAGCTTCATATCTCAAAGCTGAATATGCGCCATGGCGACACCCCACCCGATATAGAGGACATTCTGCCGAGCGTAAAAAGCCGAGGGATTAGTCAGCCCCTGATTGTGCGCCGCGAGGGCGGCACAGCCAAAAAACCTAAATACGGAATTGTCGCAGGACGCCGCCGCTATTTCTGTTTGAGCGCTATAGCTGAAACAGGCACTGAAATCCCCAATGTACCCTGTTGCGTCATGGACGCCAAGGATGATGCGCTGGCCATTGAAACCAGCCTCATTGAGAATGTTGCGCGATTAGCCCCGACCGAGATGGAGCAATATGAGGCGTTCAAAGTTCTGGCAGATAAAGGTCAGAGCGTGGATGAGATTGCCGCCGTGTTCGGGATTACGCCAAATTCTGTCAAACGCCGTTTGGCGTTAGGCGCGCTCATTCCCGATGTGCGCGAGGCCTATACCAATCAGCAAATCGATGCGGCCTCAATTCGGGTTTTGACCATGGCCACCGAAGACCAACAAGCAGCATGGCTCGCCCTTTTTAACTCGGACGATTATTGCCCGACAGGGCAGCAGCTTAAAGCGTGGCTCACAGGCGGCGGGGTCATCACGACAGATAAAGCCCTCTTTGATGTGAGCGAATATAGCGGCACCATTCTGACGGATTTATTTGGCGAGCATGGCCAATTCGCGGATATCGAGCATTTCTGGGAAGCCCAAAACGCCGCCATTGCCGAGGCTGTTGAGGCCTACAAAGCCGAGGGCTGGAAAGAGGTCATTCTGGGTGAGCGGGGGCATTACTTTCCCCGCTATAATCACGTCCACCATCCCAAAGACCAAGGCGGACGGGTCTATGTGGAAATCCGCGACAGCGGCGAGGTCACTTTCCATGAAGGCTATATCACCGATACTGAAGCGCAGAAAATCCGCCGCGCTCTATCCAATGGCGAGGCTGAGGGCGCGCAAGCGTCAAAAACGACCCGCCCTGAAATGTCAGGGCCAATGGCCGACTATATGAACCTGCACCGCCACAG
Source organism: uncultured Caulobacterales bacterium (assembly GCA_938001915.1). GTDB lineage: Bacteria > Pseudomonadota > Alphaproteobacteria > Caulobacterales > Maricaulaceae > Litorimonas. Next base: position 23,705 of record CALLBD010000029.1, read on the forward strand.
CATTGCGCGGGCAGAGCTAATAAAGCGGCCAGACCTCGCCTTGCGATTGACAGTCGCCCATATGATTTGCGGGGCGCAGAATTGGAAGGTTGACGGGACGGGGACGCGCAGTCGCAAAGAGTCGACACAGGCCAGCGTCCAGACAAGTTCCGCCGAAAGCCAATTAGCGGAGGAGCGCCGCGAGGTCTTTAAGCTGTTGGGCCTGAAAGGCGAGCATCCACAAATCTATCACCGCTATGCGAGCCCCTTTGATCTGTGCGAGATATTTGCGCGGCTGCTCACTTTAAGCGATGAAGATGTGCTGCGCATTCAGGCCTTTTGTCTGGCCGAGACTTTGGCCGTAGATAGTCCCGAAGTCGAGGCCATTGGCATGCTAACACAGCCCGACTTTGCCGCCTATTGGTCACCTGATGAGGCGTTCTTTGACCTCTTGCGAGATAAGCCGACCATAAACGCCATGGTCAAAGAGATTGCGGGCAAGGCGGTGGCGGATGGCTGCGTGAGCGATACCGCCAAACAGCAAAAGCAGATTATCAAGAACCGCATGGCGGGACACGGCGTGAGCGAGGCCCGCCCCGATTGGCGACCTAAATGGGCGGCCTTTCCTGCTAAGGCCTATAAATCGGTCGACGGTTGCCCGCCCGCCCAAAGGGCCAAGCGGATTGTGAAGCTTTTCACCTAAAGCGCTTATGACCCCGCTGCGAAGCGGGGTTATCTTTGGGCTATCGAAACGCACGGCCAGTAAACCCGCTTCAGCTTGAAGCCAATGCAGGGGGCTGAGTAGCTGAAAGGCCAAGGCGCATAGCGGGTAAGCATAAGGAGAAACGTCATCCCGCCTTTGCCGCATGTCTGTTCAAGAGTGGTGACAGTTTTGCGAGGGGCTTTCGGGAAAGTGGAGCCAAGGTCAGGACGAAACATTGTCCAGTCACTGATCTGCACCGTCATGACGAAGCCGCGCCGAGACTCTGCCAGCGGCTCCTCAATCCGCATCTTATTGCCAGCCTCTAGGTTTCTTTCCCGTCAGTCGCGACAAGGGAATAGATGACAGGCAGCGCCAATTCCAAGACTGCCAGATAAGGTTAGCCTCGTTATTTTCTTGGTGCATCCAAGGGCATGCCGCCATGTTCCGGCGTCTCAAAATATGGTCATCAAGGTTTAGGGGGAGACCGATCTCACTGCTTCATTCACAAAACCTGCCTCAAAACCTGCTCTGGCCGAATAGGCGTCAGGTCACTCTTTTCCTCCCAGCGTTTGCTGCGCAAACGCAGGTTCATCGCGAAACAAAAGAGCGCCCTTTTGGCCTATCTCCACTGGCGTTTCGGGGGCGTTGCCCCTCTGCCCAGCAGAACTTGTGGCGGACGGTTTGTGTCAGCAGGGAGATTGGCTCCCACAATTTCGCTGACAGAATTTGGAGACTGAAACCATGGCACAAGCACTTGGATATGTAACGAAAAACGACGCTGGCAACTTTACCGGCACTCTCAATCTTGGCGATGCTTCCCGCATCAATATTGTCGCCAATGATAATAAAGAGACCGAGAAACAGCCCGACTTCCGCATTGTGGATAGCCGCGGACAAGAACTCGGCGGCGGCTGGATCAAGACGGGTCAGGTCAGCGGTAAGGAATATATTTCGCTGACATTCGCCCATCCCACCCTGGGCGCACGCAAAGTCTACGCCAATCTCGGACAGGCTTACGGTAAGGCTGAGGATGAATTTGCGATCCTCTGGAACCCACAAAACGACTAGGCCCAAAGCCTCAAACCACCCGCATCGGCTCCAGGCTGATGCGGGTTTTTTCATGCCCTGCATTTCTCTTTTGAGGCGAGACGGGACAGAGTCATTTAAAAATTAAGGATTCAGGTCTTTACTTTTCTGGGAATATGTTCCTATTTTGTTCTGCTCGGTCAATCTGGCCGTGTGGAGGCTGACATGCAGAACAATGAAAGGGTGATTATATCAGATGCGGCCTGGGCTTGGGAGGGTCTGCGCCGCAATCCTGCCTATCGCAAGGCATGGGAACGCTATGAGGCCTCCGACTATCGGCCTCGCATTTGTGACGCGCGGGCCAGTCTAAGATATATGCGGCTCGATCGTCCCTATCTGGAAGCCGAAGTCTTCGGGCTTCTCGCCTTTGCCGATCCGGATCTTTCGGCCAGTGAAATTCCGGTCTTCTGGCGACCCGGCCTGTTGCGACGCACGCTCTCTGTTTCGCTTGCCGTCAAGCAGGGGACGCCCGGAAAAGGCTTTTCTCTGTCGTCCCTGAAATGCTGTCCTACTGTGCTCGATACCGCAGATGGGGAGCGTCATATTCGGCTGGGCGGTCATCATTTCTGGATACAAATGGTGAGCCCCGACATCACCCGGCTAGATGATGATACGGCGATTGAAGTCAATCTGACGGGCACAGATCATCTGCCGCAACGTATCTCCACCATTGAACAGCTCTTCTCTTTGCACCGTTCACAAGGCGGCGCGCCGTCTCCCGTGAAGCGTCCGCCAAATCGCGATAAGCTGCTGGAGGGCTTGCTGGCTTGGGATATTTATGAGGGCGTAGACGGTCAGAAAGGCACGCTGCGTGATGTGGCGATTGCCCTGTTTGGTGAGACCCGCGTGCACCATGAGTGGGGCCATAACCGTTCGCTTAAAGACCGCGCTATACGCGCCCGGGACAGAGGCCGCGCCTTCATTCAAGGCGGATATTGTGAGCTATTAAGGCGCGCTGCCTTTTAGGGGTGTCGGAATCGCGAGTCCAAGATTCGACACTCCCCCATCCTCAAAATAGGAATATATTCCTTTTATTAACCGCGTTTCCCTGTGTGGAATACGCAGAATTTGAAAGGAACACCTTATGTATGATCACCCGAAAAGCCCTTTTCTGACCAGCAAGGAAGCGGCAGACTATCTTCGTCTCGACGTTAAAACGCTTAATAATATGCGCTGGCGCGGCGAAGGCCCGAACTACCGCAAACATGGCGGCAAGGTCGTCTATCACAAGTCCGACTTAGATTATTGGTCATCGGACCGTGATGCGCGTGACCACCGCGTTCCGCCCAAAGATAAGGCCGCTTCATGAGTGCGCGGCTCACGGCGGTTCATGAGCATTACCGTAAAAACCGCTATAACCATCGCGTCGTTTTTGGGTCTCCTTTGCGGCATGTTCGGCGCGGCTGGCGCTCGCGTTTGGCCTTATTCGAAGCCGGACAGGTCTTTGGTTATGAACGTTGGTTTGCCGATAAATATGGGACGCAGCACTGGATGATGGTCATTGGCCGCGCCGTTCAGGGCGGCAATTTTACCATGCTATCTGGCATTAAACCTGGCCTTGATGTCTGGCTTAGGGTCACTGGAAAGTCCAAAGTAAAAAGGCTTTTTGCGATCATTGATGCGCTTAAAGCGGCGGGCCATGACCCTAAAAATATCTCGGAACATCGCTGGCGGCATCTCGGATTGATGCTTGGGCCAAAGGATGATCCTGCGCAGTTTATCGCGAGCTGGTCATGCTGATCCGCTCTCTCGGCGCGCTGGCTGTCGCCTCGCTTTGCGCCGCCTCGCTTTGGCAGATTGTCCGTCCATCGGTGCCGCGATTACTCTATAATCCGAGCCCTAGCGCGCCCATTGGATGGTATCGTTTGCATCCTGATACACCGATCAATCGAGGGGATTTGGTAGCCGCATGGCCATCCCAAAACGCGCTCGATATCGCCCTGGAACGTCAATATTTTCCCGAAAATATCCCTTTGATTAAGACGGTCTGGGCCGTCTTGGGCGAGCAAATTTGCCATAAAAACGGGCGGGTTTTAGTGCAGGGGCGAGCTCCATTGAGGGTCTTAAAACAGGACGGGTTAGGCCGTCCTTTGCCGTCAAAAGACGGCTGTTATGTCATCTCGAAAGACGAGGTCTTTCTCATTTCAAACGATGTGCAGACCTCTTTTGACAGCCGCTATTTTGGTCCGGTTTCTCGAGATAACATCCTCGGACGTGTCGAATATTTGGGGAGATGGAAGAGCCGATCCGAGCGGCTGGAGGCGGGGCGCGGGTGATGGGCGCGGAGGGCCAGATAAAGCGGGGTGACACCACCCCAAGGCTAACGCCTTGTCTGCACATCGATTTTTATAACTCTACGCCAAAAGGGCGTGGAGTTACCGGTTTGGCGATAATCCCTGCTATCTCTGAGGTTTATCGGGGTGTCACCTTCTATTTGACCCACGCATTGTCCCGGTAACTTCGTGATGGCGGATTTTGACGAAAACAGGTTTGAAGTCTCTTTGGGGCGATTGCGATCACCATCAGGCCGTCGTCGGGCCGTTGGCATGTTCGAACGGGTGACAAGAGGCGCGAGACGTCACCGGCTGCGCTCGGGACCGAGCGGCGCTTCCCGTTCATCCGTCAAAGCTATGACCTTCCACCGACGCGTTATTGTGAAAGCGTCAATCAAGAAGATGGCGGGACACGGCTTTGCCGCCTTCCAAAAACATCTCGACTATATCCAGCGCGACGGGACGGATGAGAGAGGTGACAGGGCCGAAGCCTATGGACGGGCTGTCGACTCTTTTGAACAAGAGCATTTCGACCAAACGCCTTCAGAGAATAACGGCGTACAGAAGAATGCGGTCAAGGCCTTTGCGGAGAATTGCAAAGTAGACCGTCATCATTTTCGGATAATCATATCGCCCGAAGATGCGCGGCAGCTTCAAGACCTGACCGCCTATACACGCGACCTGGTCACGCGGATGGAACGTGATCTTGGCACCGAGCTCGAATGGGTCGCGACCAATCACTATGACACCGGACAGCCGCATGCCCATTTGATTATTCGAGGTAAGGATGAGCATGGTCATGACCTGGTCATTCCCAAGAAATATATCTCTTATGGATTGCGCGAACGGGCCCAGGAATTAGTGCATGAGGAATTGGGGCCAGTTTCACAAAAGGAGGGGCGCATTCGCCTTGCCCAAAGTGTCAACGCCAAAGGCGCAACGGCGCTCGATACTTCCCTCGCGCAAAACATAAATGAAGGCGTGATCGATATGGGAGAGCCCGTCCCAAAAGGGCGGGTCTGGCATCGGCAATTACAAGTCAGACGTTTGTGCGTTCTGGAAAAGCTAGGACTGGCAGAACGGCTCGGCTCCGGGCGCTGGTCTCTTGATCCCTCTTTCACGCAAACCTTGCGCGACATGAATGAGCGCACCCAAATGGTGAAAGCCATTCATCGAAGCCTTGAATATGACCATCAGGCGAGAGTGCTCATCACAGAGCGAAACCGCTTCGACCCGAACGCCCCAAATGGAACGCCCGTTACAGGCATCGTGAAAAGTTTCGGGCGCGCGGACGATACACGAGAAGGCGGCTTCGTTGTGGTAAGCTCGCTTGAGGGACAGCCGATCTATGCCAAGGTTGCCGAGGATGAAACCTTCGAGAGCTTGAAGACGGGTCAGATCGTGACTTTCCAACCGCATGAGATTGGCCCGAAGAAAATGGATGATTCTATTTCAGAATTTGCCAAAAAACATGACGGCATTTACAGCGAGGCGCTTCATGTCACCGAAGGCGGAAATATATCGCAGGAATATGCGCGCGCGCATGTCAGGCGGCTTGAAGCCCTCCGGCGAAAGAAACTTGTCACCTTAAACCGAGACAAGACGTGGAGAATACCAGATGATTATCTGGCGCGTGCAGAACGCTATGAAGCAGAGAAAGCTCTACGCAGGCCTGCGGCGGTGTCGCGGCAGAGCACACTCACTTTGAACCAAATGGAAAATGCGCGAGGTGTAACCTGGTTGGATCGTGAGCTGTCCAGTGAAGGCATCCGAGAGTTTGGGAACAGGTCTGTCCAGGCGTCTCTTTTAAAGCGCAGAGCTTTCTTGAAGACACTGGGTTTTGAGTTTTCGAAAGATGGGCAATTGCAGAGCCAGGCTATGGACAACTTAATGGAAATGGACTTAGGGGATGCAGCGGGAGAGATTTCGAAAGCAACGCAGAAGCCTTTCTCAGCATTGGGACATAGTAAGAAGGTTGAGGGAGTCTATCGCGAGGCCATAGAACGCCCGAGCGGAAAGTTTGCTGTCATCGAACGAGCTAGAGACTTTACGCTTGTGCCGTGGCGACCGATAATGGATCGGCGATTGGGGCGGAGTATTTCGGGGCGGGTTTCGGCGGGCGGTATTAGCTGGGATGTCAGTAAGCAGAGAGGGATTTCGAGATAAATATAATCTAAAAATAATCTGCGCTAAGCTCGCAATTGTAAGTATACTTGCTCAAATTCACGAATAATGCGCATAGTCATCATATGACAGTGACTGAGGAATCAATTAGCAAGAAAATGATCAAGCATCTGCTTGGTCAGGACGCTTCAAATCTACTGAATAGTCATAGATATGAATCGTCTTTAGGGTTTTCGAGCAAACCGAGCCACACGATTACAAGCTATAGAATAGTCATTGACGCTTGTGTTATGCGCAATGAGATCCGTAGATATATTTCATTGGAAGGTCGACCTACATTTATCCAAGAAGTCAACAGGTCAGGTGTCGGTCAGGTTCATGCTCCGAGATGGATTGAGACCGAACTTGAAGCCTCAACCTTACCCAGCTTATACAAGAGCGAGCGGATTTCACCTCGCATACTTTCTCGCATTGCAGAAACTCTTCTTGAAGAAATCACTATTCCAACCGGATATGATTCACCCATCGACGCAAATCTTCCTGAGAATGTCGATTTAAAGGACGAGCCATACGTAAGGCTGGCAAATGATATCGATGCTTTAGGGATACTCAGTTGGGACAAGGGTTTTGATAAATATTTTGTCCAGACCTTTCGAGAAGATGTTATCAAGCAGATGCAACATTTAGCCCGACTATTGAATGCTGCGGTTCAAGTCCGAACGGCTGGTGAAATTACAACGATTGTAAGCGCCAATGCCATTGACGAGCTTTACCAAGCTTCCGTGAAGGCTTTTAAGAAGCTGCCGAAAGAAGCAATTATCGTTGGGGGCTTAGTCGGTGGTGCTGCCGCACTATTCTATTTTACTCAGACTGAGCATGGGCGCAGAAACCGTCATCGATATCTCGAATTAGGCAAGTTGGGCGTCGGAAAAGCTTTTACGGCTCTAATCAGTATGCAAAATGAGCTTCAGCTTATCGAAGAAGAGAAAGCGGCTTTAATTAAATGTATAGAAGAAAATCTCTAAAAATCATTCGCCAACCCTTGTAACAACTCGACATATCTCGATCCGTTAATTTACACTCGCTTTCCGACCTAGATTATTTTTTGGTTTGCCCTGACCTTAAGCCTCGAAATCAACACGAGGCTTTTCATGTCACCCAATTCAATTCTCATCGGCCAAGTTGGCGTTGTCTTTACGACGATCGGCACGGGCGTGTGGGCTGCAACCCAATGGGTGGCGGCTGAACTGGATCATGACCCTTACCTTGGCGAACCTTGGTTTATCGCGAGCGATACCCCCATCTACTATCCATGGCGGCTCTTCGAATGGTGGTATGCGTTCGAGCCCTACGCGCCCGACGTTTTTGCGCAAGGAAGTCAGATCGCTATTGGCGCGTCTTTCCTTGGCGTCGCGTTTTCTGTCATCGGCTCGGTCTGGCGCGGACGGCAGGCTAAAAAGCTCACGACCTTCGGATCATCACGCTGGGCCGATGACAAAGACATCAAGAGCTCAGGTCTGTTCGGGCAAGAAGGCGTTTTTATCGGACAGACCGATAAAAACTATCTCCGTCATTCAGGCCCGGAACATGTGATGACATTCGCTCCAACCCGCTCGGGAAAGGGTGTAGGTCTTGTTATTCCAACGCTTCTATCTTGGCCGCATTCTGCCGTTATCCACGATATTAAAGGCGAGAACTGGCAGGTGACGTCGGGTTATCGCTCAGAGTTTTCTCACTGCATTCTGTTCGATCCAACCAATCCCTCATCGGCTAAATATAACCCACTTCTGGAAGTCCGCAAAGGCCGTCACGAGGTCCGCGATGTCCAAAACATCGCCGATATTCTGGTTGATCCCGAAGGCGCGTTAGAGCGCCGCTCCCATTGGGAGAAGACAGGCCATGCCCTGCTCGTCGGCGCAATCCTTCATATTCTCTACGCGGAGGAAGAGAAAACACTCGCCCGCGTAGCTTCCTTTCTATCTGACCCTGCGCGCTCCTTTAAGGAGACGCTGCTGGCGATGATGTCCACCAATCACCTTGGCTGCGGTGATGCAGTCACTCCAGATTCTTCTGGGCCTAAAGTTCATCCTGTTGTCGCGCAGGCGGCACGAGAACTCCTGAATAAATCTGAGAATGAACGCTCTGGCGTGCTTTCAACAGCGATGAGTTTTCTGGGACTGTATCGAGACCCGACCGTGGCCGAGGTGACTTCATCTTGTGACTGGCGCATCGAAGACTTGGTCAGCGCCGAGAAACCCGTCTCGCTCTATCTGGTCGTCCCGCCTTCTGACATCTCGCGGACAAAACCTCTAGTCCGGCTTATCCTGAACCAGATCGGTCGCCGTCTGACCGAAAAACTTGACGGCGATATTGACGGCAATGCGCGCCGCAAAGTTTTGCTCATGCTGGACGAGTTTCCGGCGCTGGGACGGCTGGAGTTTTTTGAGAGCGCTCTTGCCTTTATGGCGGGCTACGGTCTTCGTGCTTTTCTCATCACGCAAAGCTTGAACCAGATCGAAAAAGCTTACGGGCCGAACAATTCTATTCTCGATAACTGCCATGTCCGCGTGGCCTTTGCGACCAATGACGAGCGTACGGCCAAGCGGATTAGTGACGCCTTGGGCACGACAACCGAAATGCGGGCCATGAAGAATTATGCGGGTCACCGCCTCGCGCCCTGGCTTGCTCATGTCATGGTCTCACGTCAGGAAACAGCCCGCCAGTTGCTAACGCCCGGCGAGGTCATGCAATTGCCACAAGAGGATGAGCTTGTGCTTGTCTCGGGCATCCCGCCCATTCGCGCGCGCAAAATTCGCTACTTCAAAGACAAGAATTTCAAGACCCGCGTTTCCCCTCCGCCGGTCTTGACCAGTCCCGATCATCCTTACGGCGATTGTCCTCCTCCGCGCCGGGATGATTGGGGCTGCCTGACTGCCAAGGTCAATCAAGAAATTTATGAGGCCTTTTCAGAGGATGTGACGCCCAAGAGCGAAGACAGCTCCGGCGGAAAAGAACGCAAACCGGAAATCGAAACCCCGCCCAAACCCAAGCCAAAGCTCGAACCGGAAATCGCGATTAGCGGCGTTGATCTGGAGGGACAAAGTACAGCGATCTCTGCGAGCACATTGGCACGCAATACGGATACGCTGGACCGCGCCACACCCGGCCAGGACATGATGGGGATGGGCCGATGAGTACGAAACTCAAACGCATACAGGCATATGCACCGGATCATCTTCATAAGCGTCTGGAGATTGCAGCATCGCGCCCAAAGACCAGTAAATCCGAGATCGTCAATAAGGCTCTAGAGCTTTACCTCTCTGCCGAGTCTGTGGCCGCGCGCAATAACCCACTTTTGCGGCGTCTCGACCAGATGAATCGCGAGATGGAAAATCTGCGGCAGAGAATGATCGTCATGTCAGAAGGACATGCGCTATTCGTGCGATATTTCCTGACATCGGTGCCTCCAGCCCCAGAGGAGAAGAGAGCGGCGGCCCGCGCTGAAGGCGAAATACGCTATGAGGGATATGTCGGGGCCCTGAAGGTCCTTCTCTCCCATAAGACCCGTCACCTTTTTAACGGGATAGAGGATGCCTTTCTGGCAGAGAGTGATTTCTTCACCCAGGCCCAGCTCGACGCGCTCGAAGTCGCGCCTCCCAAAGAGAATAATGGAGGCGGATCATGAGCCAAAGACATGCTCAAAGTCAGGCCCGCACGGATACCATGCTGCGCAGCGCCTTCGGTCCCTTTATTTGCGAGGCGCTGACAGATTCTTCCGTTGTCGAGATTATGCAAAATCCGGATGGCGAGCTCTGGATTGAGCGATCCGGTATTGGACGCGCCTCTCAAGGACAGGTTCTTTCGTCCGAGCAATCCGAGCGTATCATCCGCCTCATTGCGTCTCTGTCAGACTTTGATGTGACGCGGGAGCAGCCGATTGTCAGCGCAGAACTCCCGATTGGTGGACAGCGTTTTGAAGGGATTATGCCGCCCGTGGCGCTCAAGCCCTCATTTGCTATTCGCGTGCCTGCTGCGCAGCTCTTCACATTAGATGACTATGTGGAGACAGGCACCATGTGCGATGTGGATGCAATTGCTTTGCGTCAGGCCGTCCGGTCGCGTCAGAATATCCTCGTCGTGGGCGGCACCGCGTCTGGTAAAACGACACTGACCAATGCGCTGCTTGCGGAAATTGCGCGCGAAGAGCACCGCCTTCTCATTCTGGAAGATACGCGCGAGCTGCAATGCGTGGCCAAGGATTGCGTATCGCTACGCACGCAGGACTGCGTCACTATGCGAGACCTCGTCCGCTCTTCTCTAAGGCTACGGCCTGACCGCATTATTGTTGGCGAGGTGCGCGGCGGTGAAGCGCTCGATCTCTTGAAAGCCTGGTCGACAGGTCATCCGGGCGGTGTCGCGACCGTTCACGCCAATAGTGCCGCAGATGGACTTGACCGGCTCGAACAGCTGGTTGGCGAGGTCACCGCCAATGTGCCGCGCAAACTTATCTCCACGGCAGTCAATGTCGTTGTCGGGATCGAGAATAGAGGGGGCGTCCGTCGGGTCACGGATATTCTCGATGTTCTTGGATATGATGGAGAAACGGGAAGCTATCAGCTTCGGCCCAAGGTTCCTGACCCTCCCTAAACCAAAGCCCGGAGCATAAGCGCCGGACTTTTCACCACTTCCTTTCAACACTCAAAAAAGGAGTCTGTTTTGACCCTGTTCTCTCCCCATGCCTTAAGCTTTCATGTTTCGGGCAATCCACATTTTCGTCAAATGGCCATAGGAGCTGCAATCGGTTTTGCGATCTTTGCCCTCGCTAGTCCCGCCCATGCTGCCGGTTCTGGCATGCCCTGGGAAGGACCACTGACACAAATCCTATCTTCTGTCGAAGGGCCGATTGCCAAGATTGTCGGCACTATGGCCATCATCCTTGCCGGTCTGGCCTTAGCCTTTGGCGATACGGGCGGCGGTTTCCGTAAGCTTATCCAGATCGTCTTCGGACTATCGATTGCCTTTACGGCAACGAGCTTCTTCCTGTCCTTCTTCAGCTTTGGCGGCGGCGCCGTTCTGGCCGGAGGTCTCTAATGGAGACGGCGCAGCACATAGAAGGTCTGAGTATCCCGGTTCATCGTTCGTTGACCCAGCCCATTATGATGGCAGGCGCGCCGCGCGCGGCCACCATTTTGAACGGCACGCTGGCAGCTGCGCTTGGACTGGGGCTTCAGCTCTGGCCTGTGGGCCTCATTGTCTGGGCGATTAGTCAGACCGCTTGCGTCTTTGCGGCCAAGCGGGACCCGCAATTTCTGGACGTGCTGCGCCGTCATCTCCGTCAAAAATCTTATCTTTCCTAGGACACCTATCATGTTCAGTCTCAAAGAATATCGTGACAAGCCCGCATCGCTGGCCGATTATCTGCCATGGGCCGCGCTCATCGCGCCGGGCGTCATCCTGAATAAGGACGGCAGCTTCCAGCGGACTTTGCGTTTTCGCGGTCCCGATCTGGATAGCTCCACACCCAGCGAACTCGTCGCAATTTGCGCGCGGGTCAATAATGCGCTGCGCCGTTTCGGCTCAGGCTGGGCGCTGCATTTCGAAGCCACGCGGCGTGAGGCTGACGCCTGTATTCCGTCTGACTTTGAAGACCCGGTGGCCTGGCTCATTGAGCAGGAACGCTGCGGGGCATTCGATCAAGTCGGTGCGCTCTATGAATCCGACTACCACCTCACATTCACCTTTATTCCGCCTGCCGACAAAACCGCGAAAGTGGAAAACCTCTTTCTTGAGAGCGGGACTTCAGACGAGGTGGGCGGCGCGAGCGCAACCCATCTCGCGCTTTCGAATTTCATTCGGGATACGGATGCGGCGCAGGATTTATTCACCAGCCTCTTTCCAACTGCGCAGTTTTTGGATGACAGCGAAACGCTCACCTTTCTGCAAAGCTGTCTGACGCCGGACACACGTCAATGCGTTCTGGTGCCGGATATTCCGATGCATCTGGATGCAGTGCTGGGCGGAACACAGCTCACGGGAGGTTTGGAGCCAAAACTCGGCGAGACTCATTTACGCACGCTCACCATCATGGGCTTTCCGGGGGGCACCCAGCCGGGCGTGCTCGATGATTTGAACGCACTCGGCTTTCCCTATCGCTGGACGACTCGGTTTCTCCCGCTGGATAAGCCGGACGCGACGAAAGTCCTGGGACGTTATCGCCGTCAATGGTTTGCCAAACGCAAGAACGTCATGGCCATTCTCAAAGAGGTTATGACGAATGAGGCTTCCGCGCTTGTTGATACGGATGCGGATAATCAGGCCGCAGATGCTGACGGGGCGCTTCAGCTTCTGGGACAGGATCATGTCTCATTCGGATATGTCACCCAGACGCTTGTCATTTGGGGAGAGACGCCAGCCCTCGCAGAAGAACGGCTCAAAGCCGTTCAGCAGATCATTCATGGTCAGGGCTTTGTAACGATCCGTGAGACCGTCAATGCGGTAGAAGCTTGGCTGGGAACCTTGCCGGGACAGGCTTATGCCAATGTCCGTCAGCCGCTCATCCATACGCTCAACCTATCCCATATGATGCCGCTTTCAGCGATCTGGGCCGGGCCGAAAGAAAACAAGCATCTGGGCGGTCCGCCGCTCTTGCAGGCCACCACCCAAGGCTACACGCCATTCCGGCTTGTGACCCATCAAGGCGATGTCGGGCATATGATGGTCGTCGGTCCGACGGGCGCAGGTAAATCTGTTCTGCTCAATCTGCTCACGCTTCAGTTTCGCCGCTATGCGGGCGCGCAAGTTTTTCTCTTCGATAAGGGCCGCAGCGCCAAAATCTCAACGCTGGCGATGCAAGGCGAGCATTACGAGTTGGGCCTAGAGACCGGACTTTGCTTTCAGCCCTTACGTTATATCGATAAGCCGTCTGAGCTCAGCTGGGCCGAAGGCTGGGTGCTTGATCTTTTCCGGCAGGAAGGCGTGGACATCACGCCCGAGAATAAAGAGGCCGTCTGGTCGGCTCTGTCTTCTCTGTCATCGGCCCCAGAAGCCGAGCGCACACTGACAGGCCTGAGCGCGCTTCTGCAGTCTTCAAAGCTGCGTCAAGCGATCCAGCCCTACACGCTGGAAGGCCCGCATGGCTTTGTGTTGGACGCGGAGACGGACAGCCTTTCAGAGGCCGATTGGCAGTGCTTCGAGATGGAAGAACTCATGCAGAGCAAGGCGCTTGCCTTGCCTGTGCTGACCTATCTCTTTCATAAGCTTGAGTCTCGTTTCGACGGACGGCCCACATTTCTCGTGCTGGATGAAGCCTGGGTCTTTCTGGATGATCCTATCTTCGCCGAGCGTATTCGTGAATGGCTCAAAGTTCTGCGCAAGAAGAATGTCTCGGTCATCTTTGCGACCCAGTCTCTGGCCGATGTGGCGGGTTCGAGCATTGCGCCAGCGCTCATTGAGAGCTGCCCGTCTCGTATCTTTCTGCCGAACCCGCGCGCCACAGAGCCCCAACAAATCGAGGCCTATCGCCGCTTTGGCCTTAATGACCGACAGGTCCAGCTCATCGCCTATGCCACGCCCAAGAGGGATTATTATTTTCAGAGCCGCGCTGGCAACCGGGTCTTTGATCTGGGGCTTGGCCCCATAGCGCTCAGTATTTGCGGCGCGTCTTCCGTGTTTGATCTCGAAGAGGCTGACCGCATTCGCGCCGAGACCGGCAAAGAAGAGTTTGCCGCAAGCTGGCTTAAATCTTGTGATTTGGGCTGGGCCGCTGACCTGCTTCGTTCACATCCTAAATTTTCTAACTCATCAAAGGAGGTGCCTAATGCGCCGCACATTTAAAAAACTTCGTTCCCTCGCCGTTACAGCCGCCATCCTTCCCATGGTCTTTGCAGCACCTGCCCACGCCATTTTCGGCCTTGGCGATATTGTGCTGGACCCCACAAATCTCATCCAGAACGCACTTACGGCGACACGCACACTCCAACAAGTGACGGATCAGGCGCAGATGCTACGCAACCAGATTACGCAAATGACGCGTCTTGGCATTTATGTCGGTGATGATTTTGAACGCACACTGTCCGAGCTTAATCGCCTGACCCATCAGGCGCGCGGGCTGACCTACCGGATTGACGAGATCGAACGCGTCTTCGAGCTTCATTTCCCGGACGCCTATGCTAATTGGTCAAAGACCGAACAGGCACAGATTGCAGACGCCCAACAGGAGGCCGCGATCATGGCCTTTCGCGACAGCATCCAGATGCAAGCTCAAATCACCCATGCCATTGAGCAGGATAGTCGTCAGCTGGGTGTTCTGATGAATGCGTCGCAGACTTCCGCCGGAGAGCTGTCCGCCGTTCAGGCCGGAAACCAGATCGAGGCGTTGACCGCAAAGCAGACCATGCAGATGCAGACGCTCATGGCGGCGCAATATCGCGCCGAGTCTATTGACCGCTCCCGCGCCCTTTATGTCGAAAAGGTCGGTGCGGCCCGTCACGACGCCTTTATGGGCCGACGCTCTGGCACGGGAGGTTAGCATGATACCCGTTCGCCAAGTCGCACCACCGTCAGACATGTCGGTCATCGACACATTTATGGAGACATTCTCCAATTATATCGATTCAGGCTTTGGTCTGCTTGGTTCAGAAGTTGATTTTCTGGTTGCGACTTTGATTGTCATCGACCTTGTCTTGGCAGGCGTTTTCTGGGCGATGAGCTCGGACGGGACGATTATGGCGCGCTTCATCAAGAAGGTGCTCTATATCGGCGTCTTTGCCTATATCATCGGTAATTTCGCCTTTCTGGCAGCCATCATCTTTGACAGCTTTTCCGGTCTTGGCCTGCAAGCCACGGGTACGAGCCTGACACCCGCTGATCTCATGCGGCCGGGCTATATTGCCAGTACGGGCTTTGATGCGGCTGCGCCCATTCTTGACACCATCAAAGAACTGACAGGTCCGGTCGCATTCTTTGTCAATATCGTCCTGATCGCCGTGCTCTTTCTGTCCTGGCTGATCACGATTTTTGCCTTCTTCTTTTTATCTATCCAGCTCTTTGTCACGATCATCGAGTTCAAGCTGACGACACTGGCGGGCTTTGTCCTCGTGCCGTTTGCGCTCTGGAACAAAACATCCTTCCTGGCAGAGCGCGTGCTCGGCAATGTAGTCTCATCCGGCATTAAGGTCATGGTGCTCGCCATCATTATCGGCATTGGCTCGACCTTATTTTCCGAAGTGACTTCAGGTCTTGCTGGCGATGTCACGCTGGAAGATGCGGGCGGCGTTATTCTGGCGAGCCTTGCACTTTTAGCGCTCGGTCTCTTCGGTCCCGGTATTGCGACAGGGCTCGTCACAGGTGCACCGCAGCTTGGCGCAGGCGCTGCCGTAGGCACAGTCGCAGCGGCAGGGGCCGCTGGCGCGGCAGGCGTAGCGGGCTCAATTGGAGCGACCCGCATGGCGGGCACCGGGGCGATCCGAGCAACCAAGGCCGGCGCGGCCCTGAGCGGTGGGGCCAATATGGCCTTCGCCATGGGCAAGGCTGCGAGCGGGGCCAGTGGCCTCAAAGGCACGGCAGCCGGTTTCGGTGCTGTCGCGCAAGCGGGAGCCGGTAGCGTCGCCAATGCCGCCAAGTCGCAGGCCGCAAAGGTCACAGGTGGCGTGAAGCAGGCGTCGACCCAAGGTGCGCGCGGCGCGATTACGGGCACAGGCGGACAAATAAGTTCAAGTAGCGGAGGCATTGCGGGCGAGACAGCCAAGTCGGGCAGTCAGGCCAGCCAAGTCCCGGACTGGGCCAAGAAAGCCAAATCAAATTCAAATTCGCACCGGGCGGAAAGCGCGGCGTTTCACGCTTTGCGAGGCGGCGATAGCGGCGGCGCTTCCTCCGGTCCCAAACTTAAAGACGACGAATAAATCAAGGAGACAATTATGGTCTGGAAAAGACAAGAACAGGCTTATGGGAAAACACCGACTCCCGTTACGCCTTATCAAAAAGCGGCGCAGCTCTGGGATGAGCGTATCGGCTCGGCCCGCGTGCAAGCAAAGAACTGGCGACTAGCCACGCTCATCTCACTCGGCATCTCGGCTATCTTGTCAGGCGGTATGCTCTGGCAGGCCAGCCAAAGTCTTGTCACGCCCTATGTGGTGGAGATCGATACATCCGGCGAAGTGCGAAGCGTCACGCCGACCATCAAAGCTTACGAGCCAACGGACGCGCAGATTGCGTTTCAGCTCGCTAATTTTATACGCAAGACGCGCGGCGTATCTTCGGATGCTGTCGTCCTGCGTCAGAACTGGCTGGATGCATATGATTTTGCGACGAGCCGTGCTGCCGTAACGCTGTCTGACTATGCCGCTGCCAATGACCCCTTTGCCGAGGTCGGGGTGCGTTCTGTCTCAATTGATATTGAGAGCGTTGTGCGCTCCTCAGACTCGACCTTCGAGCTACGGTGGCGCGAGACGGAATATCGCTCGGGCGTCAAACAGGACGTTTCCTCCCATACAGCCCAGCTCACCATAGTTATCGATCCGCCGCGTGATGAAGCCATGCTCCAGCGCAACCCGCTCGGTCTCTATGTTCACGCGATCAACTGGTCGCGCGACCACTCCTCCTCAATTCCAACAGAAAGCCCCAAACCATGAAAATCCTCACTATAACCCTATGTCTCTCAACCGCCTTGCTAACTGGGTGTTCGCATCTCTCGAAATCTACAGTCCCAGATTTTACACTGGATGAGGTCGTCTATGAACCGGCCAGCCTCATGCCGGATATAGCGGAAGCCCCTCAAAAGGACGAAGCATCCAAGACCGTTATTGTCGAACGGTTTACAGCCGTCCCTATGCCAGGACAACTGAAACGCCGTGAAGGCTTTGTGCCATATCGTGCTGCCCCCGGTAAACCGCATGAGACGATTGACGCTGCCCATGCGGGCGCGAAGGTCGGACCTGACCCAAAAGACTATGTGAATGCCATACAGCTTTATCCTTATGCCAAGGGCGCGCTCTATCAGATCTTCACCGCGCCCGAACAAGTAACAGATATTGGCCTTGCGCGGGGTGAACGGCTCATCTCGGTGTCTGCGGGCGATACAGAAAACTGGATTTTGGGAGATACCTTATCCGGTGAAGGCAATTCCGAACGCGTCCATATTCTCGTCAAACCTGTCAAAAGCGGTCTGAAAACAAATCTGGTCATCACCACCTCGCAACGTGTCTATCACGCAGAACTCACTTCCTATCGCGAAACCTATATGGCGGCGGTGTCCTGGCGCTATCCGCAAGAGAGTTTGATATCGTTATCAAAGTCGCGGCCCGCCAAACCGGCCGTCACAGGTCGCGCATCGAAAGCCAATACAACACGTCAGAGCGAATTACCCAAAGGTCTAGCGGTCGATGATTTGAAGTTCCGTTATCAGATCAAAGGTGACACGCCGCATTGGCGGCCCTTACGCGCCTTTGATGATGGCCATAAGGTCTACATTCAATTTCCGGCGCGGATTGATCAGGGCGAAGCGCCGCCGCTTTTTGTGGTCAGTAGCGAAGGCCAAACCCAGCTTGTCAATTATCGCATCAAAGGCCGCTATTATATCGTCGACCGACTCTTTGCGCGGGCAGAGCTCCGCCTTGGTGAAAAAGACCAGCAGGTCGTACGTATTGATCGGACGCCATCATGAGCGGCGCGAAGACAACATCAGAAGCGGCGATCCAGATCAAAGGCAACCCGCCGCCCGTGAAGCGCTTTAACAAGCGTGTGATTGGCGGATTCGTAGGCGTATCCGCCTTGGCAATTCTGTTATCGGCGGGCTTTGCCTTACGCTCGCCTGAAGACACATCTCAGGCGCCGCAAGAGCTGTTCAACACAACAAGCAAAGCCTTGCCGGACGCGTTGTCTGAATTGCCCAAGAGCTATAGCGAGGTCAGGCCAGAACCAAAAACGCGCGTGCTAGGTCCGCCTTTGCCGGGTGATATTGGAGCCGGGCTATATGCCAAGCCCAAGGACATACCGACGGATAATCCTTTTCGCTATCAGCCACCGCCAGCTTATTCGCAAAGCTATGGTCATAGCGGCGCGAGACCAACGGCCAGCTTGCCGTCCTCACGAACATCGAAGCTCTTCTTCATTGAAGAGACGGGACGTGCGGGAGCTAAGTTGGAAGTCCAGCCAGCGTCTGTGCCTTTTACCGATCCCGGCATAGCGGCTTTGACTGCGGCATTCTCGCAACGTCCGTCAGCTAATCCGTCTTCGCTTGAAGCGTTAGAGACTGCGGTTGGCTCCTTAGCTCGCAAGCAAAACTCGCAACATCAATTCGGGTCGCAAACGGATATTTATAATCCGCATAGCCTGCGCATGCCAGTCTCTCCTTTTCAAATCATGGCGGGCACAATCATTTCCGCCAGCCTCATCACTGAGCTGAATTCGGATCTTCCTGGACAGGTCATCGCGCAAGTCACAGAGAATATATATGATTCGGCGACAGGTCAGCATTTGCTCATCCCGCAGGGCAGTCGTCTTCTTGGCGAGTATGATAGCGACATTGAAAGTGGCCAATCTCGTGCACTTGTCATCTGGAACCGCTTGATCAGACCTGACGGCTCATCCCTCGTCATTGAAAACTCGTCCGGTGTGGATTTATCAGGGCAATCAGGACTTACCGACCGTGTGGATCGTCATACGGGAAGTCTGGTGCGTGCGGCTTTGCTGTCCACCGTCTTATCTGCGGCGGCTGAACTGGGCACAGATAGTGATGATAGCTTGACCCTAGCCCTGCGTGACGGCGGACAGCGGACCATCAATCAGGCGGGACAGAAAATCGTTACACGATCCCTGTCCCGAAAGCCCACAATCCGTGTCCGGCCTGGATGGCGATTAGGCGTCATCGTCAATCGCGATCTTGTCCTGACGCCCTATGAAAATCAAATTGGAGAATAAAATGGCCGAAACAAAGACTCCGAAGCTTCGGATAGGGAAGCTGCCTGACCTAACGCCCGTCAAACTTTCTATCAGACTCGACCCGGACACTCATGCATGTCTAGAGGACTACGCTGCAATCTATGCTGAGCGTTATGGTGAGAAAGTGAAGCCCGCCGAGCTAGTGCCAAGCATGATCGTGGGATTTTTAGCAACTGACGCCGGTTTTAAGAAAGCGAGAAAGGATCTTAATGGTGGGCGGTAATAGTCGGGCGAACCCTAAAAACACCAATTCAAGGGATCAATTATCGAAGATATACAGAAGACGTTTGACTGATTGTCTGAGCGTAACCGCTTCCCTGATTAATGCAGGGAACGACAACTTATGGCCTATTTTTGAGAAAATTGAGAAAGAGCTTCTCGCTATTGATAAGCAAAATGAACGCTTATCAAAGTACTTGTGAAAACGTGAGCCTTTTATAGTAACGCTGAATTTTGACTTCTGATTTAAATGTTCGTCAGGTTTGCTTTGAGTGCATCGCCGATCGGTCCTGATATAGATTGAGGAAAGTTACTAGGCATAGCCTTTAGCGTGGTTTCATAAGCGATTTCCCAATTGGATGTCAGTTGCTCAAATATTTCATCAACTTGACCGGCGGCCATGCCTACGGCTTTTGCATCCTGATAGAAGTGGCGTGGTAGAATTTGATTGATCCTGTAATAGCGGTTGTTTCCGACGGCCATGGCGAGACGAAACTCTTTACGCTGTAGCTCTTTAGCGACGAAGTTAGGCTGTAGGGATATGATGTCATAAAGTGGCGTCATGCGGTAACGTCCACCCGGCGTGAGAAAAAGACTAAAATTCTTCGCGTGTCCATCGGTTGCCCCGATCAACCAGAATATGATTTGAGCCTTTAGGAAAGCTTGGCGATCTTTCTCAGCATAGTCACTCCCATTTAAAAGTTCGAGACACTCGCGAATGCCTGGGCCGCCTTCATTGTTGTATTTCCGTGTTGGCGGAACCGATAATGCTTGGCAAAAATCCTCCTGCGGTATGCGTAAGAGGCGTCCATCTCTTGTTCGCAGCCGATCAAAGCGTTCCACACTCAGAACGGGCACACCATTGGGCCTGATAATATCCGTTTCGGCTACATCGAGCCCTAGGGCCCCGCACAGTGTCATGCAAAAGTGCTCATTCTCTACGCTCTGCCACATATCAAGGCCATTGGGAAGTTTGCCCAGCGCCGGTTTGAGAATGTGCGTGGTTGGAGTTGTGCCTTGAGGTAAGGCCCAACCTTTTTCCCAGAGCAAGGCTGTCTTCTCTTGAGCGCCGGCAATCGAGATGCGTAATTCCCGTTCCCCATTAGGCCTCACACCTAAGGGAGCCGTCGCCAAGTCACGAATAATGTCGGCAATATCCTTTTCGCTTAAAGCGGTATATTCTGGCTGGCTTGGTGCCGTAATCTCTTCCCCATCAGGCACAAATTGAAGGGCTCCGACACAGTCGCGCCCGATCTGACCCAAGAGATTAAAAGCATCTGCGCCCTCTGCTCCCACGCGCTCGGCGACTTTGCGTCTAATCTGGTCATTGTCCGGGAGAAGATTGTCAAAAAAGGAGAGAACCTCCGCACCACTATAGCGCTGCTCTCGCAAAGGAAGAGAGAGGGAGACAGGGATGGCTCTATCCTTCGCCGCTAACCAATCCTTGTCATAACCGAAAGATATAGCCCCATTGGGAGCACGTTCGAGATCACCGAGTTTGCGTCCATTTAAGGCAATGCTCAGCGTGGACGTCCGTCTCTGCCTAGGCATTAGAACATATCCTCAATATCGCTATGTGAACCTTTTGTGCGGGGTTGAAGGGTAAGCTCCAAATCGAGGGCACGCAGCAAATCCATAATTGTGCTTAGCTTGACAGTCTCAAGACCGTTCTCAATCTGTGATATTGTTCCCTGACGCAAACCCGCTCGTTTCGCGAGCGCGCTTTGCGTCAAGTCCTCTGCTCTTCGATAGCGCTGCAAGACCACCCCTAGTGTCTTGGAGGAGCGGATTAATTCAGATGTGTTGCTCTTGTTCTTCATGCGTATGTATATACGCCATAACGTATAAATTGTCAATATACGCTATAGCAGATAAAAATTATTTATACGCTGTAACGGATTAGAGTGCATATCGTTATAGATAGATACAGTAGCGAAAAACTTTGGTCTTAATATGCCCAGCTTTCTAAAAGTCTTGTGATCTCACTCTTGAGGAGCCAATCACCCTCAGAAGGGCTTGCGAGATAGTGAGGCAAAAACCGTCGTATTGGCACGCAAAGTAAATCAATATAATAGAGCGTTTAAACTGACCTGCTGAGAACTAGGCTTAGAGTGCCGATTTAGCTTAATTTTAGTTTCGGATATTGTGCTACAAAAGCAATCTTCTTTTGTGCTACTTTTTAGATTTGACAACTGGTTAAGTCATTGATAATAAACATATATTGGCCTTTGTTTGCCGCATCCCCGGTGCGCCATTTCTCTCATCCTTAAGACCGTTAAGTCATTGGAAAGACTACGTTTTTCCAACGTTATCTCGTAAACCCCCCCATTTGGGGGCAAGACTGGGGTACAATGGATTATGACCATTCGCCAAAA
>CALLBD010000030.1 GCA_938001915.1 uncultured Caulobacterales bacterium
CAGGTCAATGGCAAGCGCCGCAGCGAGCTGAATATCGCCAAAGACATGCCCAAGGATGAGATTGAAAAACTCGCCCTCGCCGATGAAGCCGTGCAACGATCTATAGGTGACGCAACTGTTAGAAAAATCATCATTGTGCCAGGCCGTATCGTGAATATAGTGGCCAAATGATTAGTCGATTTTTCAAAGCCCTATGGCTTGCTCTTTCTCTCCTGATTGCGGGCGCGCTATCTGGCTGTGGCTTTACGCCTATGCACGGCGCGAGCGCGGCGGCCCCTTTGGCGGATATCAATATTGATTTAAAAAAGGGCTCCAGCGTTGTCGATAATCAGGCTGGGTTTTTTGTGCTGCAACGCATGCGGGACCGGATTGGAAACCCCTCAGATGCCTCGCCTTATTTATTAGAAATCACCCCTATTTATCGCCGCCGCCGATTGGGTTTAACGAATGCAGATGTGGCGTCTCGTTACGATATTTCTGTTACGGCACAATGGGCGCTCGTTGACGCCAAAACAGGGAAAAAGTTAGACCGAGGCCGCGCCGCGTCAATTGTTACCTTCGCCGCGCCCGATGGGCCTTTTGGTGTGATTACGGCGGATAATGTCGGCGTCGAACAAGCCGCGCAGGAAACCGCCGATAAGCTGATTATTGATCTGGCGCGATATTTTAGCTCGAAAAAAGCCCAAGCCAAGACATGAAGATTACGGGCGCGCGGCAAACCCGCTTTTTAAGCGCGCCGCCACATGATCTAATTGGCGTCTTATTATTTGGGCCCGACAGAGGCCGCGTTAAATCGCGCGGGGCGGCGCTCGCGAGTATCCTCGTCCCTGATGCGGACCCGGCTTTTGGAACAACCCTGATTACCGCCGATGATTTAACGGGCGATCCGGCGAAACTCGCCGATGAAATGAGCGCGATGAGCTTGCTCGGCGGCGGGCGGCTCGTGCGCTTGCGGCTGGATCATGAACGCCAAGCGGCGGCCATTGCCAAACTCATCAAAAGCTTTGATACGGACCCCGCGCGCGCAGAAGCCAAACTCATTATCGAAGCGGGCGATATGACGCCGCGTTCCGCCATTCGCAAAGCCGTTGAAGCGGCTAAACATTTCGCGGCCATTGGCTGTTACGCGGCCAATGCCAATGATCTCCGCGAGCAAATAAAAGACGGGCTGGGCGCGCATAAAATAGATATCACGCCCGAAGCGCTGGAAAATTGGCTACCCCTAATTGAAGGCGATCACGCTCTGGCGGCGGGCGAGATTGAGAAAATGGCGCTCTATAAAGGCTATGGTAAAAGTGACGGGGCGTTGGTTACGCTCACCGATATTCAAGCCGTGGCGGCGGGCGGGCAATCTGCTTCAATCGACACCATTGTAACCGAAGCGCTATCGGGGCAAATTGATGCGATGGACGCCAGCTATCAAAGAGCGGTAGCGGGTAAGGTTAGTCCCATTGGTATTTTATTTGGTTTGCAACGCCAGCTCTTACGCCTGACCGAAGCCTCCATCGCGATGGGCGGCGGACAGCCCAAAGGGCAAGCCATGAAAAGCTTGCGGCCGCCCATCTTTGCGATGCAAGAACGCGCCTTTTCTCTGCAACTCGATATATGGGGTCTGCGGATGTTACAGCGAAGCTTGCTCGAATGCCAAACGGCGGAACGGGCCGCAAAAACCGCCGGCGCGCCGATAGACGCCATCGTCTCGCGCCTCCTGCTCGCCCTGGCGGGCTATGCGGCAAAACGGAGATAAATATGGATGTCGTTAAGCAGTGGGTTGAACAAGCGGTCGCGCTATTTCCCTCAATTATTATATTTGCCGAAAATGCGTTTTCGGGATTAGCCATTTTTATATTGGGCGTCTTTGTTGGGCGCTGGGCGCGTAAGCGGATTCGCAATGCGGATTTAGGCGGACGGCACTTAGATGCAACGCTAAAGCCCGTTCTCGCCTCCGCGATATTCTATGCGATTATCGCCATGACGCTTTACGCGGTGCTAATTAAGCTTGGCGTCCCGCCAACGTCACTCATTGCGGCTTTTGCAACGGCGGGTCTGGCGATTGCGCTCTCGCTTAAAGATACGCTGTCCAATATTGCCTCCGGGATAATGCTGCTCGTGCTGCGTCCTTTGGCGGTTGGGGAATATGTGTGCCTGGGTAAAGATGCCGGAACGGTTGCGGAGGTCGGGCTTTTCGCGACCACGCTGAAAACGATTGAAGGTCTGTATATATATATTCCAAATTCTAAAGTCTGGGACACGCGCATAGAGAATTTCGGGCGTCATAGTATTCGCAGATTCAATTGCGAGATTGGCATATCTTATGACAGTGACCTGCCCCGCGCGCAGGCGGTGATCACAGAGGTCTTGCGGGCTGCACCGGGATATGTCCCGGACGCCCCAACCGCCGCAGAAGTCTTTGTTACTGTTTTTGCGCCGCATGCGATTACGCTCTCTTGTCGGGCGTGGCTGCAACGCGATAATTGGCTAGAGCAAACCTCTACACTCCGCATCCAAATTCTCACGGCGCTCAAAGCGGAAGACATTCACGTCCCAACGCTGTCACCAGAGATAATGGCACTTAAAGGGAAATAGGGGTCCAGGCGGCAGCTTCATCACGGCGGTGGGTTAAAGGCCATCCCGAGGGTGGGCGCGGCGTTTCGCCGGCCGTGCTCGGTCAAAATAAAGGTAGAAAATTTTAAACCTGCAAAATCCCCTCAGCGTCAATAAGCAGCTCACCGTCTTCCTTATAAAAGGGGCCTTTGGGCTTATTCTCAAGGAGGTCCAAAACCGCCTCACTCGGACGGCAGAGTTTCACGCCTTTTGACGTACGGACAATGGGGCGGTTCACCAATACGGGATGCTTCAACATTTGCGCGAGAATATGCGCATCGGAAACCCCCTCCTCCATAAGGCCCAATTCCTTCGCGGGAGATTTCGAGGTCCGCAGCGCCGTGCGCGGCGTCAATCCCGCTGCCGCAAAAAGCCCTTGCAACTGCGTCTTGGTCCAGCCCGTCTCCAAATATTCATTGACGATAGGCTCATATCCCGCCGCGCGAATAACCGCCAAAACATTACGCGATGTGCCGCAATTGGGATTGTGATGGATAAGTATCATGGGTCTCACACTTGTTGGGTTTGGAGGTCAGAGATTTATATGACTCAATCGCGTTTATGCAAGATATTCTCACCCGCGCGTAATTCCGAGAGAACATAATAGGATTGATGTGATGCCAAAGGAATAATCCAATCCCCATTGTGCTTTTCAAAAGAGGAAGGATAAAATTTAAAAGGATAAGTCTTTGTGCCAAACTCATTATTATTGCGGCTAACCTCTAAAAGGTGCCCATCTGATATACTTAGATGAGCCATACCCTGCGTTATAAAAACAATGTTATCATTCACTACGGCATCAATAGGATAAGCTAAATCATCATCACGAATTATCTCATAGCTTCCATCCTTGCCTATCCAGAACACGACGCCACCCCATTCACCATACCCCGAGGCAACCAACCAGCCATCCTCATAGGCGACATAGGCCTTAACATCATAGGTTTTTATTTTTTGCTCTGGCGCGCCGCCAATAATCTTTTTGTTCAATTCAGGGTCAGTAAAAGTCAAAGACTCTAAAATTACACGAAGCTCATTAGGTAGAGCCTCATACAAATTATGGTCTTTGGGGGTAACAATAACGCTCAGCGGCATGTCATATTTGGCGATATCACTTGCGCGATCCTGACAGGCCATAACTCCGCACAGGAAGAATAAACTTAGGCAAATGCTCCAAATCCGCATAGACTCCCCTACCCTCTTAACCGCCGCATCACCCTAGTGGATATTCACCGAAGACCTACTTCAACCCCCATTTCAAGGTAGGACGTTTAACCCCTGTTTGGTGTCATCAGTTTGGTAAATCGGCGCTTGTCTTTGACGCGCCTGACGCGGCTAATCTAGCTTCAATCGGTAAATTGAAAAAATTATCCCGTCCGTCTTCATCTATAAATGCAATGCGAAGATTAAAAAAACCGTCGTCTTCCAATGTTTCAATAAGAGTATCAGTGGGCGTAATAACGAGACTGACTTGTTCTGTACCAAGCCCCGCCTCTGGAGCAGATGCCAGCGCACTCACCCCTCCATCCTGAACAAATCTTGAACCTTCCGATGTCCAACGTATGGAATTGCCAGCATTAACAGTTATGGCAACACGAACAGGCGGACCGTCTTCGGTGACTTCTACAATTGCATCGTCAGCATCATTCAACTCAGCGGTTATAGGTGTCGTGGGTTCCTGTATCAGAGTCAGATCTACCACGGTTATAGATCCTGTTGTTCCGTTTAAAAAACGCGGCTGCAAGGTTAATTCATCAACATAAGTCCCGCCCTCTATATTTGGAAATACAGGGAAAACGTCGACATATCGAACGGGTGTATTCGTATCAATTGATGTTCTGAAAAGGTTATTATTTGCACCCTCCAGCGGTTCACCAATCTGAGTTTGGCCAACAACTTCTATAGCTATAAAATCGACATTAGTTGCGTCATAATCAAGATTTATACGCTGGCTATCAGGAAGCTCCCTAAATCTCTTACCGCTAAAAGTTAGGCTACTCGCGGATACAGAAAAGCTAGGCGCAACGCTCACAGGCGGAGTGGAAACTGAACTCGCACTGCTGCCCCCACCCCCACAGGCCATAAGGCCTAACAGTGAGCTGGCGAGAGCAATTTTATAATATGTTTTCATAGGCTGATATGAGCATCTCATTTTATTTACTGCAAGCCTAAATTGCTATCCCCGCAATCTCCGCATCACATCTTCCAGCTGATCGCCATTGCGATATTTTATTTTTAGCTCTCCGCCGGGGCCTTTATGTTTGAGCAGAACTTTTAACCCCAGCATATCTGTGAGTTGTTTTTCGAGATTGGCGAGATTGGGGTCTTTCGAATTATCGCGGTAAGTCTCCGTCGGATTTAAAGTCGTGCCTTCCTTATAGCGTTTAACATAGGCCTCTGTCGCGCGGACCGAAAGACCGTCGCGGAGTATCATCTCCGCCGTTTCAATCGGGTCGGGCATGGTCATGATAGCTTTGGCGTGACCTAGTGAGAGTTTGCCCAGTTCCAACCAGCGCTGAATTTGCAAAGGCAAGTCGAGCATGCGCAAGAGGTTTGCGATATGGCTGCGGGATTTTCCGATGGCTTCCGATACATCTTGTTGGGTGCGGCCAAATTCCGTCATCAGCGCGCGATACGCCCTCGCCTCTTCCATTGGGTTTAAATCGGCGCGCTGGACATTTTCCACCACACCAATTTCGAGCACTTCTTGATCCGAGAGCTCGCGGATAAGTACGGGCATGGCGTCCAAGCCCGCCTTTAGCGAGGCTTGCCAGCGGCGCTCCCCCGCGACGATTTGGAAATCCGCTTTGGCATTATCGGATTTTGATCTTTGGCTGGGCGGAATGGGGCGGACCAAAATCGGCTGCAACACGCCCTTCTCTGCGATGGAACTGGTCAGCTCTGCGAGGTCTGTTTCATTGAACATTTTACGCGGCTGGTCGGGGTTACGGTCCAAACGCGAAATAGAGATAAATTGAATTTGTTTTGAAGGCTGTTCACCGCCTGCCGCTTGAGGCGCGATAGCGGAGGTTTTGCCCGATGCGCCCTTTGAGGCGGCTGGGGGTTTAGAGGTTTTCTTTGCGGGCTTGGCAGGCGCAGATTTTGTTTCTAACTCAGCCTCAGCGGGCACGGACACATCCGCCATAAGCGCAGAGAGGCCGCGCCCCAACCCGCGGGCGCTGGCTTTCTTTTTCACAGGTTTTTTCTTATTTGACATTCTTTTAACCTATTGATTTAATTACGATTTCTGTGCTTTTTTAATAATTCATCAGCCAAATCGAGATAGGCTTTCGCGCCTTTTGAATTCGGCGCATATTCAATGACCGACTGGGCAAAACTGGGCGATTCTGCGATGCGGACATTGCGCGGGATAATCGTCTCAAACACCGCGCG
>CALLBD010000031.1 GCA_938001915.1 uncultured Caulobacterales bacterium
TTGGCATCCGTAGAGGTAGATTGACCCGCCTCACACCCAATGAGCGCAAGAGCCGTCGTGGCGATAAGGAGAGGTTTGCTAACAGAGGATTTAAATCGCATGGCATAACTTTCTAAAATTGGAACAAGCGCAAAGCAAAAATACCGCGCCCGCATGGGGTTATTTGGGGTGTATCAAATTACATCGCGCGACGCAAAAGGGTTAAGGTTTTGGTTGGTGGGTGGGATAAGGGTGACACAAAAACGTCCTCGTCGACGCAACAGCTGCTCTAATGCAGTGATGGTATTTTATAGCGTCTCGTATATTTTATACTGCAAAAACCCCTCAAACACACTTTTGAGGACTACAAGTTCGACTTCAAGCAATTTCCTATTTCAATTTTTACTAACGACATCTAGAAGTTAATATATGTTGGTTTATTCTAAAAATTATCGCGGTGCCCCCAACGGTTGGTCAACTGTGGGCTCCGCAAATTTTTTAGTGGGAGAAAATAGTACCGGAAAATCGAGTTACGGGTTACTCTTAAAGTCTATTTTTTCAAGTGAATTTCAAATTTCCAATGAATTAGTCATTTCCGATTTGCGAGAATATGACTTTAACGATTATCATTCCAAGCTCACAAAAGATAATGAAATTCCAAAAGTTGTAACGATAGGCTTTATTACAACCGTCCGAAAAAAGGGACGTAAGAAAAAAAGTAAAGGTCAAAAAAAGAAGTTATTTTTAGGAAAAGTTGCGTCATACATACCACAGGATGGCGAAATTGTATTGGATACTCTTACAACAATAACTGAAACAAAAATTACTTCGCTCAGTTTTCGAGACTCCAAAGTCTTCTACACATCTAAATTGTACGAGAATTTGAAAACCGAAAAAACAGCATCATCGCAATTATTGAAATTTCACTCGACCCCTGACGCAGATAGAGTTGCAATTCCCAATTTACCTCCCGAGCGACCACCGAACCATATTTGGACAGCTCTTCTAGAGTACGACCCTGGCAGCGACTCTCCAACGTGGAAATATTCACCCCGAGTATTAGACGGTGTAGGACATATGCACGCATTTGCGCCTGTTAGGTCAAAACCAGAGAGAGTGTATTTCCCTGGAGCCCCTGAGTTCGATTCAGGTGGACTATATTCATTGTCACAGCTGAAAGAGTCCCTACCAATTGACACCTCATTTGAAAGAGCACTGGAATCGTTCGGAAAAGCGAGTGGATTGTTCGAAAGTGTCGATGTAATTGAACTACACAATCTAGAACGAAGCGCTTTTGCGCTCAAGTTCCTCAAGAATGGAGCTAGTTTTTTTTCAGATGAGCTGGGCTTTGGAGTAAGCCAAGTTGTACCTCTAGTTGTAGATGCCTTAAGCGGGGATAGGGTGTCTTGTTTGTACATAGAGCAACCAGAACTTCATCTACACCCAAAGGCTCAAGCTGCGTTCGGGGACTTACTGTTTGAACTATATAAGCGCAAACGACGTTTTTTAGTAGAAACACATAGCGATTACATAATAGACCGTTTCAGGATTTTATTTGCAAAATCCTCAATCAAGACAGACAGCGCAGATATTAAGTTCTTTTACAATTACAAAAAAGAAAATCGGCTAAAGCAAATAGAAATCCTGCCAGATGGTTCCCTCGGAAAGCAACCTGTAGCTTATAGAAAGTTCTTCTTACGAGAAAAATTGCTTAAGTTTGAGGCACTTTAGCCTTGAAATGCATAATAATAGACGTAGCGAATGTTTGCCGGCCTAAGAATATTCCAACCATCATTTCTCATTTACTGAAGCGTAAAATCGTAACAGCCAAAGGAGGAACGAAATTTTCTCGTGAGATGAGTTCTTGTCCAGAATTCATCGAAATCTATGATGAGTTAGAACGCAGTGGATTACTTATCAAATTCAATGATGATGATATCGATTCGCATATGTCGACTTGCGAAAACTCAATTTCTATCAATCTAGAAAAATGTCCCAGCGAGTGTGATGACCTTCATCTATTTGCTTTAAGCACAAAAACTAATGGCTCTCCTATTGTCACTAGGGATGACAAAAACATGTCAATATGCATTCGGAAATTAAAAAAACTCAACATAGATCTTGCAACCTACAAACGTCCCTTAGTCATCAAATCCGATAAAATTTACCTGAAAGCATTTAATCGCAATGCATTTTAGCAACAAATTAATAAACCCTAAGGCGTCAAAGCTCCAACGTTAATCAATGAATCCCAATACTTAGTCGTTTGCAAGCAAACAATCACTTTGTGGTGACGGCGTGTGGCGCGATGGATGATGGCGTGAGCGCACTGGCAGACTGACGGCGGGGCGGAATCCCGTGATTTAAAACTCACTCCTCATTTCAAACGCCTTTCTCCAAGAAAATCCGTCCGTTTTTCAGCCGCTTATAAAATAATTAGAAAACTCGGTCCCTGTTTTACATTTTACTGGGCATATTAAACTCGTTCTTTCGGACATAGGACAGGGTAGCGCTCTCTATTCGGTTTGAAGGACGGTGGGTCTGAGCATCTGCGTGTGAGAGCGCGGACTGTGCCGGGGCTTTTACATCGAGAGGCGACCGTTTTGTCTTAACCGGGGCCGTCAGAACCGTCGAGAGATGGGGCCAATTAGATGTGGTAGGAAACGCAGCTAGTTGGTACGGGAAAAACTCCTCACCAGAGTTTTGCCTGTTATGGCGTGCATGACCGGAAGGGGAAACTGCGGGACCCCCGCCCGGTGTATCAACAACCATCGCCGCGTGGTCCAGCAATTGGCGTAAGCCAAATGCGGAAAGCGGAATGGGCTTATGGCCCAATCCGCTTTGGTCTTTGCGTAAAACAAAACTTAAATCTGGTCTCCATCGCGGGGGCCACCACGCGGGCCGTCCTCTTTATTGGCGCCCTGCCGCCCACCTAGTTGGTTTTCCTATGGAAAATCAACCGCCCAGGGCGCGTCATCTTTCATGGTGTTGGCAGTCACGCGATGGGCTGCGAGGGTTACCTCCTGCCTATTCGATAGGTATAACGTACTCAGGGTCAACCATAGCCCAGAAAGCGGGCTTGGGTTCGCCTTCACGATCAAAGAGGAGCGGATAATTATAGCGCGCTATTGGGCTTCTGTTGAGCCAGCTTTCATTATCGGTCACACCCCAATTTGTCACGGAGGTTACGCTCGATCTGGCGCGCAATCCCGTCATAAGCTCGCGGAAAATTTCCGCGTGTTTCGCGAGGCCGTCCACAGGCGGGGCAGGACCCAGATCTGGGTCACAATTGGTTTGCGTATCCCAGCAAGTACCCGGATCATTGTAGAAATCTATATCAAGTTCAGTGACGTGATTAATCAAACCCATGAATTGATTGTCGATATCATCAATCGCCGCCAAAACATCGGCAGCTTGGGCTTCCAGGTACAAATGCGCTTGATGCCCGACCCCATCAATGGGGACACCGCGCGATTGAAGGCGCTGAAGAATTTCAATGAGCCAAGCCCGTTTGCGCGGGTCTTCGGTTTGGAAGTCATTGATGAAAAGCTGCGCATTGGGGTCCGCCTCGCGCGCCGCATGAAAGGCCCAATCAATATAATCGGCATTGCCCACGGCTTCATACCAAATGCCGCGTCTATCGGGGCCAATACCGGCATCGCCGCGGAATAGATCAACGGAGACGACCTCATTAACGACATCCCAAACGAAGATACGGCCTCTAAAATGTTCAACAACCGTCCGCACGTAATTTTCCAAGCGCGCCCGAATTTCATCGCGGGTCCCTTCGAGAAAGTAAGCGGGCGTGGATTCATGCCAAACCAATGTGTGGCCCCGGACCTCCATCCCATTTGCCACGGCCCAATCGACAAGGCGGTCTGCTTCTGTAAAATCGAAGACGCCTTCTGTTGGCGCAATAATATCTGCCTTGAGCTGAAAGGACGGCGTGATGCTGCTGAATTGTGATTGGGCCAAGCGGGCGTCTAGGTCCATATTTTCAACCTGATAACTAGAGAGCGCGCAGCCAACTTTGAAATCGCTCTGGAAACTGTCTTTTAGAAGCCCCGGGGTGAGCTCATTCGCTGAGGACACGGGCGGCGGCGGCGGCGGCGGCGGCGGCGAGACAGTTGTCGGCGGCGGCGCAGATCGATCATCTCCGCCCGAACTTCCTCCGCAACCCGCCATGAGAAACGCTGCGCCTCCGCCCAACAAGCGCAACCGATCTCGAGCTGTAAATTTCAGCATGTCTACATCCTTAAGGGCTTAAATCTTGGATATGTTTCTCACATATCTTCGTTAATTTGCACTTCGAAATCAGGTTAAACAAACCCTTAAAGCGCATAGCACACATAGAACACATCAGCGAGACGCGCCATTAAAACGCCCTGTTGCGTGCATATGTGTCAGGAAACCGCCCCTTTTCCCCGCATGAACATCACATGAATGATAACTCTAAATTGCATTTGGTTAGGGTTTATTTCACAGTTAAAAGGCAGGATTAAGACATGAAGACGTTCTCTAAATCCATCCTTATGGGCTTTGGGTTGCTATTTACAGCGCCTCAGCTCGCCTATGGGCAGGCCCTATCGCTCGACATTGAAGCGGTGCGCGTGGAAAACGTGGGCGCAGCCTGGGTCACGGTTGAGTTGGTCAATGTTTATACGGATGCGGTGGTGGCCTGTACCTACAACTTGCCAAGTTCAGGCGACCCACCAGCGACAGTCCGTATCAGAAATGTCGGTGCCACGTCTTTTGAGACCCGTATCCAGCAATTCGAAAATAGCAATACGGTTACAGCATCGGACGTTCATTGTCTCGTGGTCGATAGCGGGGCTTATACTTTATCTGACGGGTTAGAAATCGAAGCCTATACGGTTGAAGCGGACCGAACTGCAGGATTAAGCGTTCCTGGCGGTTGGGGCGTCGTCAATTTAGAAAATGTGACCTCTACTCTTACCCATAGTTACTCCGATATGGTGGTATTGGGACAAGTCATGACATTTAATGATGTGAATGCGTCCGTCATTCACACAAATAATTGCGTTAGCCGCGGCGCCCGGCCTACTCCGACTAGCTTTTGCGTTGGCAAACATATTGGACAAATCAATGGCACTAGAGCCTCTGAGACAATTGGATATATCGTAGCCGATGCAAAAATCGGGACGATTAATGACGTAGCCTATCGGTTTTCTAGAGGTGCTGATCAGGGCAATGGGGTCGGCAATTCCCCGCCAAATATTTACGCTGTGGGCTTAGATTACGATACAGGTGTCATGACGCAAGCCGCCGAGGACGGCGGACAAGGGGGTTGGGCTGTCCTTTATGGAAACGATCCGCTGCCCAATAATGCCCTACATTATTCTATTGATGAAGAAACTGTTGCTGGAGACACCAGCCGCACGCATACAACGGAAGAAATGTTCTATGCCTTGTTTCAAAATAATCAAACGCCAGATCTTTCCGCATCAAAAACCGTGACGCCTTACAGTGGAAGCGCATCAGAATACTATATCCCAGGCAGCGACGTCATCTACAAAATAGAGACGACAAATGCTGGCTCGTCACCAATTGATCCAGGATCTTTGTTTTTCGTCGACGAGCTCCCTGCCGAAGTCGAATTTTACAATGATGATATTGATGATAGCGGTCCGGCCACTGGACCAGTTTTGTTTACAGAAACAGGGAGCGGCCTAACCTTTAATGCCGCAACTGATCTTGGGTTTTCGACTGGCACAGCCCGTCCAACATCCTTCGCGCAATGCGATTACACCCCCAATGCTGGCTATGACGCTGATGTCAGCTTTGTTTGCTTTAACCCCAAGGGTCAGTTTAATTCAGGAAGCCTGACAACCTCCAACCCAATTTTCGCTTTTGAATTCAGGGCTCGAGTGAATTAATTGTCGATTGGAGAAAATCGCTCTGCCATTTTCTCGGTTCACGACTTTTTCCTAACGCAAAAAAATTGTTCTACCTTGTCCACAAGACCGACAAGGTATGTAAAATCCTATATCCAGAACATGCGCAAAAATATCGACCGATTTGCCATTTTAATTCTCGTCCGAAACGGTTGGCCAGCTGGCTCCGTTTCTAAGCAAAATATGTTTTACCACGCCCCCACCCACGGAACGCAGATTAAAAGCCTCTCAGCACTTTGCATTTTTATAATTTGTCCCTAATGAGGGTCTATGAAATTAGATTCGAAACTTTATCTCACCTCGTTACTTTGTACCTCTGTGGCGATCGGATGTTCTCCGGCGGCCTCATCAGACAAACAAGACAGTTTGATCAGCGACAAAGACTCGGTTC
This sequence comes from uncultured Caulobacterales bacterium, assembly GCA_938001915.1. Lineage (GTDB taxonomy): Bacteria > Pseudomonadota > Alphaproteobacteria > Caulobacterales > Maricaulaceae > Litorimonas. The sequence goes on from CALLBD010000031.1 coordinate 6,286, forward strand.
AAATCCTGACAAACAAACAAGTTGCCGAAGCCGAAAGGCTCCCTGATTTCTCCTATGCTGGATATAATCATGGGATAGGTCCAATTCCCAGTGGGACGGGAGAAATCATTGATGTCACCCAATTTGGTGTAATTGCAGATGATGACATTGATGACTCACATGCTCTTCTTGCGGCATTAGAGGCCGCACACGAAACAACGGGATCCGTCGTTGTCAAACTACCCAAAGGGCGGATCATCATCTCGGAGATATTAAAAATCACGCGCGGCGATATTACACTCCGTGGTGAGGGCTCAGGTACAGAGGGAACCAATCTACATTTTCCACGTCCATTGCAAATGATCGACAAAACGGACTCATTAAATGAAATCCGTGAATATCTTTTGAAATATGACAAACGTCAGAAAGAAAAAGATCGCAATATTGATGAGCTATTTTCTGAATATTCATGGAGCGGTGGATTTATTTGGATTCAAAAAGAAGGAACTCGGGCGGCGGCTTACTTGGAAAGTAAGGACCCAAAAATTACAGTTCTTGCACAGGCTATCGCGGGTCAAGCCGGCACGCGAAAATTAGACGTCTCTGATACTAGCCGCCTTAAAGTCGGCGATGTGGTTGAACTACAATGGCTCAATCGGGAGGGCGAAAACGGGCCTTTATTAAGGGAAGTTTATGGTGACACCGAGTTAAAAATAGGATCGCATCACTGGACTTTTCCGGACCGTCCTTTGATACGCCAGAAGACAAAAATTTTGGACATCGACGGAGCAACAGTTGAAATAAGCGACCCCCTGCTGCATCAGATATCGCAAGACATTCCCGCGCAATTTGCAGAATGGGATCATCTTAAAAATGTCGGAATAGAAAAACTGCAAATCTCATTTCCGCAATCTCCCTATTTTGGACACCACCTCGAGCGCGGGTATAATGGCATTTACTTCACCAGTGTTTTTGATGGCTGGGTAAATGATGTCACATTTCTCAACGCAGATACCGGCATCCTGAGCTATAATAGTGCAAATGTAACTTTTTCTGACATTACCACAAATGGAGATAGAGAAGCGCATTATTCCGTGCACGCTGGGAATGTGCACAATGTTCTGATTGAAAATCTAACCGTCAATAATGCCCCCGTCCATTCTCTAAGCTTAAACACGCAATCCACCAAATGCGTTTTCAAAAACGCCATTGTAAATAATGGTGCGGTTTTAGACCAACATGCGGGTGCTAATCATCAGAATTTATTCGATAACATAACGCTCAACGTTGATGCCCAGCGAGACGAGAGCGGGGCTTTTTATCCAGTCTGGGATGGCAGCGGAGCAGGATATTGGCAGCCTGGTCATGGCCGCTTTAACACAACATGGAATTTAAAAGTTAATGTACGAAGCGGTGCAGATGCGGATGAAGCTGTAACCTTGCGTGGTTTGGCTGAAGGACCAAATGCTAGAATAGTGGGAATTTCTGGCAACCGTGACTTCAATATTGATTATCGCCCAGTTCCCTATAGCGAACGCATTAATGTTTCTATGGAAGACGTCCCCTCGCTTTATGATTACCAACTTCGTCAACGCAGTACGCCGTAATCGATAGCGAGCTAAACGGATACACCATGGCAGGCAAGTTACCAAAAACTTTAACCTTCAACCGCAGAGCCCTCGGTGGGCTGGCGCTTGGGAGCGCGCTTGGATTGACTAGCTGCGGAAGCGCCGAGGTCAAAGGTCAGCGTGTTTTATATGCCACGGATTCTCAAGCTGAAGGCTACCCAACCGTTGAAGCCATTCGAGCCATGGGAACCTTCTTGGAAGAAAAAACCCAAGGCCGCCTCAAGATCAAAACCTATCCAGGCGGGCAGTTGGGCTCCGAGGGCAGTACGTTAGAAATCGCTATGTTTGGCGGACTGGATATGACGCGAACATTTAGCGCAGCCCTTAACAACATCGCCCCGCTAACGAAGCTTTTTAGCTTACCTTTTCTCTTTCGATCCACCGACCATCAACGCCGCGTTATAGACGGCGCAATCGGAGACACCATCTTAAGTTCACTCGAGCCATTTGGTCTTCGTGGACTGGCTATTTACGACACAGGTGGCAGAGGATTTTACACGACGAAACGCCATATTGATCATCCCTCCGCGCTGAAGGGGCAAAAAATTCGCGTCCCGAATTCAGACATTTTCCTTGCCACGATGAAAGCTCTGGGCGCAAATGCTACCCCTATGAATTTCAGCGAAGTCTATCAAGGGCTTGTTCAGAATGTGATTGATGGCGCGGAAAATAACTGGCCCGCTTACATCAGCACGCGCCATTATGAAGTGGCGCCCTATTTTTCTGAAACAGGGCATTTTCGAACGCCCGATATGCTCATTATGAGCCTACGAACTTGGAATAAATTTAGCCGCGAAGATAAAATCCTTATCCAGCAAGCCGCCCGTCATTCAGTAAGCGTGATGAGAAACCTATGGGACGCCCGAGTAGAGGACGCCAAACGAACATTGATTGAGAGCGGCGGCAAAATCTTGAGCGACATAGACAGTACCCCTTTTAGAAATCTTATGGAGCCCGTCTACACCCGCTTCGTTTCGTCCGAATTGAAACCGTTTCTCACCCAGATTGATGATATGGCGGGAGACGGCGCATGAGACAGCTATTAAATCGCCTCTCGCAAATCTCGCTCTTTATAAGCGGTAGTTGCATCGTCCTTATGACAATAATTATTTCCTACCAAGTTGTTGCGCGATATGTGTTCAATGCTAGCCCAGCATGGTCAGAGCGGCTATCTTTACTTCTTCTCGGCTATCTCGTGTTTTTTGGAGCAGCGACAGGCGTTCACGAACGGTTTCATATTCGAATAGACGCCTTGCGCAATGCGGTGCCTGCTCCTGTTGGACGCGCCTTTGACAAAATCGCCAACATCGCCGTGGCCGTCGCCGGCATAGTGCTTATAATCGCAGGTGCTCGGCTAACCACCACCCTTTGGGCTTTTGACATTCCGTCGCTTGGCCTGCCTCGCGGCCTTGCGCTGCTTCCCATTCCGATTGCAGGCGGGCTCATTACTCTCTTTGCAGCCGCACAGCTCTTTGAGACCTCAGATCCCGAGATCCAGGAAGGGATAAATTAAATGGCGCTTACGCTCCTGCTCCTAAGCCTTTTGGTTCTTCTCGCTATACGCGTTCCTGTCGCCTTTGCGCTTTTGATTTCTGCGATGGTGACCTTCGCCTTTATTGGACTAAACCCACTCGTCGCCGTGCAGCGCTTGTCTGCGGGGATAGATGTCTTCACGCTTATGGCGATTCCCTTTTTCATTTTCGCGGGCGATTTAATGACGCAAACGGGCATTGCGGCGCGGCTTATCAAAGTCGCCGAAGGGCTGTTTGGCCGTGTCCGTGGCGGCTTGGGCCATGTCAATATCGGGGCCTCCATGATGTTCGGCGCTGTCTCGGGTTCGGCCGTTGCCAGTGTCTCCGCGATCGGCTCGACAATGATTCCTATCATGGAAGAGAAAGGCTATGACCGAAATTTCTCTGTAAATGTCACCTGCTCTGCCGCGATATTAGGTCTCATTATTCCGCCAAGTCACAATATGATTATTTACGCCGCCGCTAGCGGTATTTCGATTTCTATAGGCGACTTATTCGTTGCAGGAATTTTACCCGGTGTTCTTTGTGGTCTCGCATTAATGGGTGTCGTCTCCCTGATCGCCAGAAAGAAGGGCTACAGCCGCGGGGTTTTCCCGGGATTTAGAGCTTTATTTTATTCAGCTCTCACAGCGCTCCCTGGACTTATGACGGCCGTTATTATTGTCGTGGGCATATTGGGCGGTGTCTTCACCCCCACGGAGAGTTCCGCCATCGCCATTGTCTATACGCTCCTCATCGGCATTTTCTTCTACCGCACCCTTGGGATAAAAGAGTTTAAAGCGGCGGTAGTGAATTCCGCGAAGACGACCTCCATGATAATGCTTATCATAGGCGCGGCAGCGGCCTTTGGCTGGCTCCTCGCACTCCTTGAAGCCCCGCTCATGATGTCAAATTTAATCTTGGGCGCCACAAGCTCTCCCTTCCTTATTCTCCTATTAGTTCTTATTAGCCTACTTTTACTGGGCACCTTCATGGATATGGCTCCCTTAATTATTATTGTGACACCCATCTTCTTGCCCGTTGTTCAGACTATTGGGGTTGCTCCCGTCCACTTCGGCGTCATCATGATGTTAGCTCTGGGTATCGGGACCATTACTCCGCCTGTTGGTACTGTCTTATTTGTGGGCTCAGCCGTTGGGAAAATACGCATGGAAGAGACTGTCAAAACCATGTGGCCATTTTATTTGGCGCTCATAGTCTGTCTCTTGCTCATCACCTATATCCCGCAGATATCTCTCCTATTGGTTGGGTAGGTTGACCCCTGCCTAACGGGATAACCAGCCCCATCGACGGGAAGCGCGGGTCTACTGAACATAGGTCGACTCCGCAGAAGCAAGGAAAAAAACGCCCCACCTAAATCTCACGGCTCGCCCCATCTGCAGCTTGGAATACGGCCTAAATTCTCAGAATTGCGTTTTTATCTGCCTGTAGAGCCCCCGCATTACTCGTCGCAAAGTAGCCCAGTGCGACAGCATTCAAATTGATGCCATGCGCGGCCGGTTCATTTGCGACAGCCAAGGTCAGCGCGCCAACACCGCTTTTAGGCGCTGTGTAGGAAGGCACCCGTATGCCGCCTTTGAACGTCAGCATTGAGGTTATGTTGATAATTTTGCCTGGTTGCTTCTGCGCAACGAGATGACGCGCGAGAGCTTTCGAGAGAAAAAAGCATTCGTAGATTCACATTCATCAGCCACAAAATGTCCGCGTTACCCAAATCCGTCAAAATAGAATGGGTGTTTACGCCAGTTTCTTTAAGTTACGAAAGAGTCTGGCTTGGCGCAGAGCAGGCTAACCCAGGCAATATAGCCGCATGCCTTAGCGAGCGCCAAAGATATGCCCTGCCCAAACCCTGCGTTAGCGCCGGTAACCAGCACGGTCTTTCCCGTCAGGTCAAACGTCATTGAAGCTGGCAAATATCGCAGACGCTCAAATCCGTATAATCCAGATTTTCACCGCCCATACCCCAAATAAAGGAATATGCCTTTGTGCCAGACCCCATGTGAATAGACCAAGGCGGCGATATAACGGCCTCTTCATTCTCCATAACAATATGACGGATTTTGTCTTCTTCGCCCATGAAATGGAAGAGACGCGAGCCCGCATCAAGATCAAAATAAAGATAAACCTCAGAGCGACGATCATGGAGATGTGGCGGCATAGTATTCCAAACACTACCCTCGCTGAGGATTGTCAAACCCAAAAGAAGCTGGCAGGATTTTGCCGTTGTCGGGACGATATATTGATAAATTATCCGCTCATTGCTTTCTGCCAATGACCCACGCTCCAATGGGACGGCCTCATCGATCGAAATTTTGACAACCTTAAAGGCTTTGTGCGCGGGTGTTGAAAGCAGGTAATACTTTGCGGGCTCGGCGGGGTTATCGGACGCAAAAATTACCTCTTGGCTTCCCATGGGTACATAAAGGCCGTCTAGTTTTTTCAGCTCATATTTAGTGCCGTCGATTGTCACGGTCCCTGATCCTCCGCCGATATTAATTACGCCTAACTCGCGGCGCTCCAAGAAAGGATGCCCTTTTGCAGAGGCAGGCTCACTTTGTGCAGGCAGCGTAATCGCTTTTTTCACAGGCGCCGCGCCGCCGATGACGAAGCGCTCATTATGGGAATAATTTAGGTTAATTTCATTCGCCTTAAAAAGGCCGCTTACGATATATCGATCACGAAGTTGCGCATTGCTGACACCGTCCATCATATCAGGATGGGTCGCGTGATAAGTTTTATTGAACATGAAACGTCCTATGGTTCTGATTTAATTTCGCAAAAGTCTTACAGACTGAACCTATCTCGTCTAGCAAAAAAACCCTTTTGGTGTCCCCGGGGAGAATATAGCAAATAAGTTTCAGACACACAGGCGTGCTTGCAGACAATCGAAGCGCCTGCCGAGTAATAACATTAGAGCAATCAGGACTGCCCGCGCGGCGGCAACCCCGATGGCTGCCAAATAGAGTTTAGTGTGTTTACGAAGCAGACGCCGCGCAGCGATGGTTTTTGAAGAAACGGCCAGTCATAAACCCCTGAGTTCAGCCACTTGGACTGACAGGTCGGCTCTCACTCCTAAAGCCCCGGCACACTCCGGCTTGTCTCGTACATTTCACAAATGCGATATGCACTAACCAGACGCTCAGGCCCACCGTCTTCCGAAACCAGTAAGCGACGTCTCACCTGTCCCATGTCCGAAAGAACCCACTTAATATGTAGGGTAAAATGCAAAGTAAGGAGTATGTTTTTCGGATATTTCACAAGCGCCTGAAATAAAGCAAAACTTTTGCGCAAAAATATAGTGAGAAACGAGGATTAATCTAGAAAGGGCGGCCCAACACAGCCCAATCAGCTCAGGAATTTTAAGTAAAATCTAAACTAGTCAAGTTGCGCCAAAAAAAATGGCGGAGACGAAGGGATTCGAACCCTCGATGGGCTTATGACCCATACTCCCTTAGCAGGGGAGCGCCTTCGACCACTCGGCCACGTCTCCGCTGGCGCGTCTAGCGATTCCGCCCTATCCTCGCAAGTCCTAATGCGCCGGATTGCAGCTAAGCCTCAGCTTCAGCATTTTTTAACCATAATATTGGCAGGACTGTCCCAGTATGAAACAAAATCAGGTTCTGTTGAGCTGATATTGCGGAGGAAAAAAAACATCTGTTTACGGGATATTTCCATGATGGCTGTAAACCATAGAAAAAACAGGTGGGTTAAATGCCAGTACAAAACACAAGAAATGCGGCCCTTGTCGCAGAGTTGGACGCTTTGAATGCCGCCGCAAAACCTGCGCGGAAGAGTAACAGGCAAGGCGATGAAAAACGCGGATCCTCTGATACGCGCCTTGAAAAGTTCGCAGCGAAAATCCGTCCAGCGGAAGTAAAAAACGCGCAAAAGGACCGTCGCCGCAAACGGCTCACGACGGCCGAGGTTCATGTACCACGACGGCAAATCAATATGAGCGCGCTTCGCTTTGGGCTTCGCGGTCTGGATATCGTTCTCGTTTGTGCGATTATCGCTCTTGGGATATGGAATGGATATGTCGGCGCTAACGAACGCGGCGTGATGGCCCCTGTTGCGGCGTCCGCACTGGGTTCCGTAATCTTCATTGCAGGGTTATTTATATCAAATGCCTATCGCTTTAATGCGGCCACGACGTGGTCAGGTCATTTGAAAACAGTTATGATTGCCAGCTTCGCGGCCCTTGGTGTCTGGTTAACGGTTGCGCTCATCATCCGCCCCGATACATTTTTGCCCGACGCCCTTGCGAAAGCGGGTTTAGGCGCCATCGCATTACTAGCGGTGCTGCATAGTTTTTATCACATACAAATCCGCCGTCTTCACATGCGTGAAGCCCTCTCGCCGACAATTGTTATGCTGGGCGCCACGGAGAGTGCACGGCGTATCATCGAGGAAAATGCCAAGACTAAAGAGTTGAATATACTCGCAATTTTCGATGATCGCCTCGCGCGCGCGCCGCACAATATCCACGGCGTGCCCGTTATTGGCAGCCTAGATGACCTCCTTGAATGGGAGGCCCTGCCCTATATCAACCGCATTGTTGTAACATTGCCAGCCATGGCGAATAAAAGGAAGCAAGATTTCGTTGACCGCGTTCGCCTGCTTCCAAACCGCATTGCCTTCGTTGTTGATGAATTTGAAAACCTAAACCATGTCCAACAACGTCTGTCTGAAATCGCCGAAATTAGCCTACGGGATGTGACAGGAAATCCAAAATCAGGCCGCCACGTCGCTGTAAAACGCTTATTGGACATTAGTGTCTCCGCAACCGCCTTAGTATTAGGCGCGCCTGTTTTGGCGCTGATCGCACTTATTATTCGTCTGGATAGTCCTGGCCCCGTCCTATTTAAACAACCCCGCCACGGGTTTAATAACCGCGTCTTCGACGTCTATAAATTCCGTTCAATGCGCAATGATGAAGCTGACCTAAAGGCTGCGCAGCAAACCGTCGTCGGCGATGCCCGCGTTACGAAAATTGGGAAGTTCATCCGTAAGACTTCGCTAGATGAACTTCCGCAACTTTTGAATGTCTTAAAAGGCGAAATGTCACTCGTTGGTCCTCGTCCCCATGCTGTCGGTATGAAAACCGAAGGCAAGGAGAGCATTGAGCTGGTTAGTGAATATGCGCACCGTCACAAGGTTAAACCTGGTATAACAGGATGGGCGCAAATTAACGGATCTCGAGGGCCCCTCCACAATGGCGAGGACGTAGCTGAGCGAGTGCGTTTGGACGTTGAATATATCGAGCGTTCAAATGTCTTGTGGGATATCTACATCATTCTGAAGACTTTGCCTGTGCTTCTGGGGGACCGGACGAACGTCCGCTAGTCGTATGCTCGGTAAATCTATCCTCTCATATCTGCCCGTTAATCTGGCAAATGTGGTCACAGCATTTGGCACGATTGCCATTCTAACCCGGCTATTAGAGCCAGCAGAATTTGGTTGTTATGCCATTGCCATGATTACGATGCAGTTCGTGCATATGGGACTGTTTACCTGGATGGAAGCGGCTATGGCGCGGTTCCAAGCCCGCGCTGAGCGCGAAAATGACGTCGCCTCGCATCTACGGACTCTCTACACGCTGGGGCTGATGACGGGTATACTCGGTTTCGGCGCAATTATGGCGATCCTTGTTCTGGTTCCGCTCAATTCTAACCTCGTCTTTGTTCTATTTTTTGCACTCGGCTCATCTTGTCTTCAAATCTTATTCAACCTCGGCATGGAAGCTCATAAAGCGGCGCACAGAATAAAACGCTATTCAGCCACTTACACGACGCAAACACTCATTAGTTTCACACTAGGCATTTTGTTTATTATATTTACACCGCTGAAAGCTGCGGCGCCTTTTGTAGGGATAATTTTTGGGCTCATCATTGTTGGCGGCATCGATTTGATCTTTATGTGGAAACAGATGCGTGGAGGTCACTATCAGCCGCAAAAAACAAAAACCTATTTCAAATATGGCGCGCCCTTATGCATCGGTTTATTACTGTCATATGCCCTTAATTCTGCGGATGTTTACTTAATTGGTTACTTGATGGGGGAAGTTTCGGCCGGTGAATATAATGCAGGGTACAATCTTGCCAATCGGACGCTAGAAATTCTCTTTGTATGGGTCTCGATGGCCGTTACCCCTGTTGCTGTAACAGCTATGGAAAAAAGCGGTACCAAGGGGTCCCAAAAGATACTCAAAACCTATGGTGCAACCTTGCTCTGGATTACCGTCCCTGCCGCTACGGGTATTGCTTTAGTATCAGTCGATGCTGGCTTTATCCTAGGGGAAGGCGTGCGCGACAATGCGGTCATGGTGATGCCATGGATTGCCTTTGCGGGTCTGATTAACGGCTTCATGACTTATTACGTACACCGCGCCTTTATGCTTTCAGGACAAACACAAAAATTCGTCTGGGCCCTTATCTTACCTGTTATTTTGAACCTCGGTCTAAACGTCTTTCTCATTCCGCTATACGGTTTAATGGGAGCAGTCTGGGCGACGATTTTCAGCTATGTCCTCGCAATTACCATTGCGACAATTTTGGGTCGCCGAGAATATCCCCTGCCCGTTCCCGTTAAAGCCGCTTTCGAAGTCAGCGTCTGTAGCTTGCTGATGGCTGTGACGGTATTAAACCTGCCTTTGGGCGGCATGACCCCTGGATTTATAACACTCCTCATTAAAGGCTTCATCGGCATCATCGTCTATTTTTTCGCCTGCTGGGTTATTAATGCAGCGGATTGCCGAACCTTTATCCGAGGATTGAAATCTCGCCTCGACTCAGCCCCTTTACCCGAGCCTGCAGAATGAGCTGTTCGTTCCACATAAGCCCTGCCTTTGAGGCCACAAAACCACAATTGTCGGTATTGGTACCTTTTTACAAAGATGATGCCAGCGGGTTGTTACAAGACTTGGATGCGCAAATTGCAGGTCGTCCGATTGAGCTGTTATTCTATGATGACGGCACGAATGACGCGGCGCTAACGGGCACGATGCGAACCGCCATTATCGCGGCAAGGGGCGCGGTAAAGCTCATCACAAATGACGTCAATCAAGGCCGATCAGCAGCGCGAAACGGACTATTTGACGCCGCTCGTGGAGATTGGGTTCTGTTCCTCGATGCTGATATGCGCCCCTCGCGTCAGGATTTTATCGCAAACTATATCGACCTTATTAAAAGCGAAGGTGCAGATGTTATCTTTGGCGGCTTTGAAGTCGAAACACATCAGGACGACCCAGATCGCGATATTCACCGCGCACTTTCAGAGATATCTGATTGCCTGACGCTGCAAGAGCGCCAAGCCGCTGGACCGCAATATGTTGCTTCATCTAACTTATGTGTCCGCAGACGGGTGCTGGAGACAGAGCCTTTTGACTCTGGATTTAAGGGATGGGGCTGGGAAGACAGTGAATGGGCAGCCCGCGTGTCTAAACGCTTTACGCTTATACATGCTGATAATCCGGCCGTGCACTTAGGGCTGGAAACAACAGCCACTATGTTGAAACGATTTGCGACCTCCGGGCCTAATTACCTGCGCTTCACACAAGCGCATCCCGATTTAGCGGAGCGGCTTCCCCTGTATAACATTTCAAAATCATTGGGCCGCCTGCCTGGTCAAAGCTTGATGCGGCCAATCCTAAAAATATGCGTAAAAATGCCTGCGCTGCCCATGCGCATTCGGTTGACTGCGCTTAAGCTTTGGCGGGCGTCTCATTATGCGGATGCGCTGTCGTGACGGCGGTTTTAAATAAGATAAAACGTATCGCCTCGCGCGGCTTGAGTCGATCGGTTCTACCCAAACTCAAGGAGTCAATTGTCTCTTTCTCCTTTGATGATTGCCCGTCTTCGGCCATAGTGACAGGCCTGCCCATGCTCGAGTCTAGGGGCTGGCACGGGACCATATTTGTTGCTTGCGGCCTGTGTGAGACGACAAACCACCTCGGACGACATATGAGCCTCTCAGATATCGTCCATGTGCATGAGCGCGGACATGAGATTGCTGATCATACCTTCTCTCACCTGAGTGCGCATGATGCCACAGTCGAGTCATTCCTCGCCGACATAGACAAAAACCAAGCGGCCCTTAAAGCGCTAGGCCTGCCGCCGAGCCGGCATTTCGCCTATCCTTTTGGGCATGTTACGCCCGCTCTAAAACAATCCCTTAGTGAGATATTTGAAACCTCGCGCGGTGTTGTAAACTCGAAGGGCGCCAGCCAAGATGCGCATCTCTTAAATGCTGTACGAGTGTATTCTGAGCCTGATTTAGATATTGCCCTTCGAAAGATCGACTCGGCGAAAATTTCGCCGCAATGGCTACATCTGTACACGCATGACATTCGCGAAAACCCGAGTGACTTCGGATGTACGCCAGATGATTTTCAAGCGATTGTTTCGGCCGTCGATAAGGCCGGATTTCGCGTCATGACAATTGACGCCGCCTATCGCGCTATTCATCAGGGGAGCGCGCAGACATGACCTATGATAAGACGTGCCTGTCTATTGTTATACCGACCTATAAGCGGCCCGACGCGCTCGCGCGGGCATTGGCGAGCGTTGAGTCAGAAAAGCTTATCGGCTTGGATATTGAAATTGTCATTGCCGACAATGACCCAAAAGCGAGCGCCCAATCATTTGCTCTGCAGAAAATCGAAGAGTCTCAGGCCGATATAAAATATATCCACGTCCCCGAACCGGGCGTGAGCAATGCCCGCAACAGCGCCCTTAAGCTTGCGCGAGGCCGCTATATATTATTCTTAGATGACGATATGGAAGCCGTCTCTCCTTGGGCTCAAGCCATGATAGATGCGGCGGAGATATATAATGCGGCCTTAGTCTTCGGTCCTGTAAACGCTGTGATGCCTGACCCAAATAATCTATTCTTTGAGCAGATGCGTCCCCTATTCTCCCGTGAAGACCGGGGGGAAGATGGTCTTATCGAGCGCGGCATTGGCACAGGGAATTGCTTAATTGACCGCATGAAGGTCACATTGCCGACCCCTGTATTCAACACCGCCTTAAACCAAACTGGCGGTGAAGATGATGCGCTCTTCCGGGAATTAGAGAGGCAAGACATAAATATCGCTTGGACAAAATCCGCAATCACTCTGGAACACGTCCCAGCAAGCCGGGCAACATTGAAATATGTCTGGAGACGAAATTTTGCATTTGGGCAAACGCCAACACATGAAGCTTTTGAAAAAGGTATTTCAGGTTGGCCTCGTGGCATCATTTGGATGTGTGTGGGCCTCGCGCAAACCGGGATTTCGGGACTGCGCTATAGCCTATCCAAAATCAGGCAACGGCCCGAGTCTGTTTATTATTTAGGGCGGACCGCTCAAGGCGTTGGGAAGATATTTTGGGCCGATAAATTCTCGCCCAAATTCTACGGACTTTAGATAGGTAGGGCTTGATAATCTGTCCGGCGCGCCAAGAAATATGGCACACGCACTCTGTCTCGCCAGAACGGCTTTTCAAAGGCGAAGAGTTTTGCCGAGGTGGCAACGAACATCACCCAAGACAAATCATTCTGTTGCAAGATAGTTGACTCCGACATGGAGAACGCAAAGAACATGATGGTCGACAGAATAACCCAATAGGTCTCTGTACCGCCCTTGCGCAATCTATCAAACGCCAGAATAACTGTTAGAATGAAGAAAATCCCAAAGGCAGCCACACCCACCGCCCCGATGGAAAGCCACGTCTCGAGCCAACCATTATGGGCAGATGGAACACCCCATTCGAGGCTTAACCGCACGTAGTAAGACGCTCCGAGAGGATCCAGCCAATAGACGCCATAGCCGTAACCGAGCAAGGGCTTCTGCTGAATGGAGGCAATTAACCCAGTCCAGATATCTGTACGGCCCGTCAGAGTCACTTCTTTACCAATAAGGCCCAGCATAAATTCTGGCGCAATGACCAGCATTCCTATGAGTCCGCCAATTGCGACAAACATGGCCAAAATCAACGGAAAACGTAGCACCGTATAACGACGGTAAATCCGCAAGGCCGTAAACCCGCTGATGCCAATTAAGGCCACCAATAAAGCCGTTTTGGAGGTAGACATGAGCACAAGCAAGAAACACATTGCGGCACCTGTGAGCCAAAAAATTGCTCGGTCTGGACGCATTGCAAAGGCGCACAACATGACAATAACGCCCTTGGCCATGATTCCACCCATGTAGTTTTTCTGAACCCACGCCCCACGCCATGCGCCCTCAAAAATCCTTTGGTGTACACCATATTCGGGGAGAAGAACGGCAATCAAAATTGAAACAATCGCCATCACCCAGAAACACGCGGCAAGGCGTTGAACGAGGCCGCTCCAATCATAACGCGCGGCGAGAACAAGCCCAAATAATGTGGTGATTAGCAGTGCGATTGAACGTCGCATGGAAATTTCTGGATCTACTGACCAGAAATAGCTCAATCCGCAAATTAAAACACAGAAAATGAGAAGCGGGTTGAATGCAACCAGTCGCAATAATTGCGGCAGACATCTTAAAGCGAGGACGAGGACAAAAAGATAAACCGGATACCACAAGGCGCGAGCCAAGGGGCTTTCATATTCCATATTATCGAAATCTGTCAGAAACAGAGCGACGAGGGCTGTCGAAAACATGAAAATCAAAAAAAAGAAGAATAGGTTTTCTAAACCCCGCAAAGCACTAAACAGCACTTGATTGCGCTGCTGGAGAGCTAATTGGTTGTAAGTTGAGGCCGCAGACATATTTCGTCCGACTACGATTGCGGCTCTATAGGACGGCCATACGCATCCAAATTAGCTTGTGCACCAAAACCACCAGCTTTCGCCGCGCCCGACGCATAAGGATTTGGCGCAATGTCCAATGCTGCACTGCCATGATAAATGGTGTTTTGCGCATCCATTTCAGGCGTTTGATAGGCCGACTGCATGGGTTGACTATAGGCATCATAACTCGCCGAGGGCGCATAAGGCGTTGCTTGCGACGTAGAGGCATAGCCTGGTTGCGAATAGGCATATTGTCCCTGGCCTTCCGCCGCTGGGTATTGCGCGGCAGGTATATCATAGGGTGTGGGTCCAGCCGGATGAAGCGGTTCATAAGCTGGCACGGCCTCTGGAATTGGGTCAGGCGACCACGCGGATTGCGCGACAGGTTGAATGGCCGGCGCATCATCCATAACAGAGCGCTGACGCGCCGCACTGGGGGAGGAGTAAAGTCGCGGGTCCAAGAAGACACGGATCATTGCGATAAAGAAGAGGATGAGCCCCCATGCAACGCAGGCCACCAGAAACATAATGAGACGCATATTGCGGCCCTTACCCGGATATTTCGCATAGGAAATAACTTTTACATTCTCAGCTTGGTCTGCGGCTTGGGCTGCATCTACTAACGCTTCTTGCTCTTTCGCATTATAGGAATCGAGACGTGTCTTAAGCGTTTCGCGCTCCCGCAACAGGTTCTGGAACTCTGGCGACAGCGCTGTCAATCTGCGGACCTTCCCATCTGCCGAATTGAGCTGTTTCTGTAATGTAAATTCTCTTTCACGCAGGCTATCTGCGGTGGTCGCAAGATTGTTACGTTGAGTCATCAAGGCCTGATGCGTTGGGTTTGGACCCACGCGCCGTCCACCTCTGGCCTCTCCACCATAAGAATTTCGCAGGCTAAGCAACTCATTCAACTCAGTCTGTTTCTGACGGACGGGGTTAGATGTTGGAAGATATTTTGCCAAGAGCTGACGCAGTTCAAGTTCAGCTTGAGCAACACGTTGGGCAGAAATGTCGTCTTTATATAGGTTGATAGTCTCAGGCGTGTTACGCAGCTGATCCTCAACAATTGCTAATGCCGCTTCCGTCTCTGACATGGAGGCACGCGTTCCGTTTAAAGCCTCTTTTAAACCTTCTGTTCGCTCTTGAAGCCCTTCTTTTTCCGAGTCGAAGTCAGATATATCATTCTTTTTCAAGAACCGCGCGATAGCCCGTTCATTTGCATTGAGTTGGCCTTCCGTTACCTCACGGCGTTCAGAAATGATCTCATCTTTACCTTCAACAAAAACCGTCCGTCGAAAGGCAATATATTCGTCAATGAACGCATTTGTAGCCTGAACAGCGATATTTGCATCCTCATGTTTAAAGACGACATCAATAACAGAGGCTTTCGCACGCGGCATAACGCGGTAGGCGTCTCCAACCTCATTACGAAGTTCCATCAAGGCAATATCTTCATCCGTGGTGTTATTTGCCCGTCTAGCCTTCTCTACCTTCTTCCAGGCATCAGGCGCAATTTTGTTCGGCCCAATCTGCGCGACAACATTATCAATAATTTCACCGTTCTTCATAATGGCGGCTTCTGTTAATGTGATCGTGTCAATTGTCTGACTCAACCCTGTATTTTGGCCAGACTGCCCGACCGGGTTATAGGCATAGTCATCACTGAATTGAACAAGGATGCGTCCGTCGCCAGTAAAGGTCCGTTTAAAATCGGCAGTGGCTTTCCATGCAATGATGGCGCCAATAACAAAGAGAATAATCACCCAGGGCAATTGCTTGAAAAAGGACTTAAACATTTCGCCCAAGCGAATATTGGGCATGCCATTTGCGTAATCACTCACCGTCAGGTCTCCCATCCGGGGTGAGTGAGTTGAGCTTCTCGGCTCAAAAGTGTTTTGACCGCGTCTGGCCATGCGCGAATCCTCCCATGGGTGTTCGCGTTAACCATGTCCCTCTAAATTTTAATAATTCCTTATCCATTCTTGTTAACTAATGGAAAAAACAGTTTTTCTGCGAAAAAGGCCCAAAAACATGACAACAACACGCAAAATGGCAGAATTAACCGCGTCAATCGCGGCTGCGACGCTATTCGTAGGTGTAACTTTAGGCCATGCCGAATCAGTTCATGCGCAATCCCGATACAGCCATCTTCAGAAAACGCAGCCTCACTACGGCTATCCCGCTGCTAAAAAACCTAAGAAATATAAGAATATATTTCACAAATTGCGGGACCAGAAACATATTTCTTACCAGACCCCTCCGCCCCCTGGCATGTTTCAGCGTTGGGTCGAGTGGGAACCTGAATACACATTAGTGGCGGGGGATCAGCTGGATATTGTTGTGAGTTCAGCGCCGGAACTCTCGCGGACGCTTACTGTGGGGCCAGACGGACGTGTTGTTATGCCATTTAGCCGTCCAATTATGGCCGCTGGCCGCACATTCACTCAGGTTCAATTGGAATTAATGGGAGAACTTGGCAAACAACTCCGGGACCCAAGAATTGCGGTTACGCCGCGCGCTTATGCGCCTGAGCAAATTTATGTGGGCGGCCAAGTTGGACAGCCTGGAACTTACACCATCCCAGGCCGCATTGGCGCCCTAGAAGGTATTTTGATGGCGGGAGGCATGCGCCCAACCGCGCGCTCACGCGATGTCGCGGTTCTGCGTCGGGCGCCTAATGGCGGTATGATGATGCGAACCGTAAATATTCGCGGCGGATTGCTAAATATCCGCGAGTATAATGATAATATACAACTCCGCCGCGGCGATATTATCTTTGTACCGCAATCTACCATCGCCGAAATCGGGACATTTATGGAAAGTTTCCGCAGAACCTTCCCTGTAGACTTCAACCTGTCCTATCAATTTGGTACAAATGGCGGCGGAACAACGGTCGTCTCACCATAAGCCATTTCACCTTAAAACGTTTCTCTGTTTGACTCTCCGGAATTTCGGGTTCAGCAGAAAATTATGCTCTGGCAGGATCTATATCGCGAGTTCATTACCCTTTTTGTCGTAATCGACCCCATAGGGTCGATTCCCGTTTTCCTCTATGCTTCGAAGAATGTTAAGCCCGAGCGCCGCGGCAAATTCGCGTTACGCGCCGTCATAATAGCGACAATTGTATTGCTCGCCTTTTTGATTTTGGGGCAAATCATTCTCGAGACACTGGGCCTTCGACTGGGCTCATTTCAAGTCGCGGGCGGGATAATCTTATTTCTTTTCGCCCTTGATATGATTTTCGGGCAATCGAAACCCGACAGCGAAATAGAAATGGCCGAGCGGGATGATTTAGCCGGCGCAGTTTTCCCGCTGGCGATGCCATCAATTGCCTCGCCTGGCGCGATTTTAGCCATTGTCATTCTAACAGATAACCAGCAGCACACTGTTGTGGAGCAGGCTATCACCGCAGGGGTTTTACTCAGTATTTTGGCGCTGACTTTTGGCCTGCTTTTGGCCGCAACGCGCATACAGAAGCTCATTGGCGACACGGGCGCCAGCGTCATAAGCCGGATTATGGGACTTGTCTTGGCAACCGTCGCCATCGACGCAATCGTCAATGGGTTGATCAGCCTAGATGTCGTCACCCTATTTGGGACGTAATACAGAGCTCACTTTTAAAAATGAGCCGTTTAGGCGGCCAAAATTGCTCGATTTTCCTTCAACCAGCCGCGCGCCGCACGTTGCGCCAAAGTAAGATCAGCTGCGCTCATTTCAAACTTTAGCTCATCGCGATAAGCTTTAGCCGGCTGGCTACCTAACATCGCCGCAAGGCTAAACCACTTATGCGCTTCAACAAAATCAGGGCCTCGATCTTCCATTTCTGTTGAATAGATTAATCCGAGGCGGAACATATCTTCCGCACCTGCTGTTTCCACAATCGCTTCTTCCGCTTCGCGGACTTCCAGTTCTGTAAAGGCCATGGCCCTTCCTCCTGCTTCACTCACCTACCCTTCGGGCCGATCCCGGGGCTGCCATAATACGGATACATTTGCGTATCTCTTTTCAGCATAGGTGAGTTTGGTCAGGTCAAGATAAATATAGAGTTAAAGAAAACTGATGTTAATTTAGCTTTACTTGAGTTAAACTTTATAAATACTTATTAGAAAACAAGTAAAACAAAGTAAATACCAAATTAAACTCAAGTCCAAGCGAGCAAAACCATGCTTAATAGGCAGAATTCACAGAGAAGTAAGAAATAGGCTTAAAAATATTTTTCGAAAAATTTTCGAAAAATTAGCGATAAAATCTCGAAACTTCATCCAAACTGGCGCGATCCGCATAGAGGTCATTCACCGGCGCGTCCGGATCGCCATAACCAATCGCCATTCCGACCAGAACCTCTTCCGTTTCAGGAATATTCAAATATTTGTGACACACAGAGGTCCAATTGCGCCACCATCCTTGCGGTGCCGTATGTAGCCCAGCTTCCCGTGCGAGCAACATGAGCGATTGGAGGAAAATGCCAATATCCATATGCTGCGGCATATCCAAACGCTTATCCCCTGTTATGATAATGCCGACGGGGGCTTCAAAGAATTTCGCATTCTGAGCGAGCCAGACTATACGGCCCATCTTATTCTCACGCGGAATATCCAACGTAGCATACATATCTTCGCCGAGTTTATAGCGCCAAGACCGTTGCGGTTCCCAGAGGGGCGAAGGGTAAGCTGGATAGGTCGGCTCTTCGAGTTTGCCGGCCAATGTAATTTCTGATGCCTCTTTTTTGAACTTCGACAGCGTCTCCCCTGTCATCACATGGAGCTTCCAAGGCTGAAGGTTACCGCCTGACGGGCTGCGCATGGCTTTTTCTAATAGGCCCCGCAAGACATCTTCAGCCACGGCCTTATCTAAGAACTGCCGAGCGGTGATGCGTGTTTCCAAAGCCTCAGAAACCGAAAGGCTCTTACCCGTATGTAAGCTCATTGATTTATCCCTCTATTCTTCAGCCAGATAATAAGAACATAATCGGCGATACCGACGACGACACCCCCCATAATTGAAAAGCCAAGCGGCTTTCCTGAATGATAAAGAAAATAGGCCAGCCCGCAGCCAATTATGATTGCGCCAAAGGCGGGGCCTTCTTGGAACCTCATCGCTTTCTCTTCTCTATTGATATCATCATTGAAATCACTGTGAAGGCGATAATGGCGGATAGGCATGCCAAAGGCAGCGCCAAAACCAAAGGCACCTCTAAAACATAGGCTGTAGCAAATAGGACAATCGCAAACATCCCAATTGGATTTATGACTCTAAGACCTTCCAAAATCCGAATCTTCTGGTGCGTCATTTCAAGGTCTCATCCAAATCGGCGTGCATTTTACCTACCATCACCCTCATGACAATCCAGTTCACAGCCGCCACAGTCAAAAGCATTAGTCCAATTAGTACGCTATTAGTTGACGGGATGATACCCAAGAGAAACAAGATGGCTGCCGTGATGAACAAAAGAATAGCGCCCCATATGGCAAGGGACACCACCGTAATAGCCATTTCTTTTTCTTCGCGGGTTTGAGGCTGTTTGTTCATGGGCTTTCAATGCCCCTTCCCTCGCGGGAGTTCAATCCTCTTGCAAGAGCCTGTCGCGAAACTCTGGGTCTTTCTCTATATAGCTGGAGAGGCGTAAAATTTCTTCTCTCAGAGTCTCACGAAATTTAATTCGGGCGGCCTCATCTTGCTTATACTTATTTCCAAGCAAGAAACTTTCCCGCATCATCGTAGCCTCTCCGATATCCAATAAAGAAGCTTGCCACGCAGCGTTATCTTTGAGTGACGGGATGAAATACCCTTCATGACGACGAACAAGATCTATAGCTATGGTTGTGGCTATGGCCCGCGGGGTAGATCCGTTAAATTTCCACGGCAACTGGCCGAATGCGCCAACCTTTTTCAGAAAAAGCTCGGAGTTTGGAACGAGAGAACCGTCTTCAATCGCAGCCTCAAAAGCCGCGAGGTTCTTTTCGTAATTCCGCATTTTGTTATATTGCTCTACAGAAAAAAGATAAGAGCTCCCGCAAAAATAGGAATTTGAGAGAACGAAAGGAACATTTTCTCTAAATGCATCATCCAGAGAGTTTAATCTGGGATTGCAGACAGGCTGCATGCGTTTGTCAAATACATGCGTCCCAGTATCCTCATCATAGAAATTCCCACCCCGCAGCTTTAGCTCACAAAATTTACTCGCCAATTTCGGCGTGGACATTGCCACGCGTGTGGTCTCGCCCAATGTGTCAATAAAGGCCTCTATCGACACATCACCATTTCCGATTACATGAAAGGGACTACGGCCCCATCCGATAGTGACTTCACCTTGCTCGATGACGCCCCTAACGACGTTATGAACATCAAAGGTGAGCTCGGTATGACGTGAGGTATCAGAAATTTTTTTTATACGGCCCTCAAATATCACATCTGCGAATGCGATGTCTTGCTGGCTCAATTGTGTCACGCCATAGCAAGCCTGCGCAATTTGCGGCGTAACACATACCAATGCGGCCGCCAGAAGGGCCCTGAGAACAGATTTCATAAACTCCGTATAACAGACTGCCAACGGTGAGCTAAGTTAAAATTTAAGGCGGGTCATAGCTCCATTATAAACTTAATCTGAGAGCTATACGCTCACAACCCAAGTTTACCCCGCAAAATCTTATTAACCGCTTGTGGGTTCGCTTTGCCTTGGCTGGATTTCATGACTTGGCCGACGAAGAAGCCGAGGAGTTTTGGATTCTCTTTGGCCTTCTCCGCTTGGGCGGCATTTTTGGCGATGACTTCATCAACCATAGCTTCGATTGCGCCCATGTCGGTGACCTGCTTTAGCCCATCGCGCTCAATGATGGTATCGGCATCACCCTCGCCTGCGAACATTTTCTCGAACACGCCTTTCGCGATTTTGCCTGAAATAGTGTCGTCCAGAATACGGTCAATCAGACCACCCAGAGCCTCCGCAGACACAGGGCTGTCTTCGAGCTCCAAGCCCGCCTTATTCAGCGCGCCGAAAAGCTCGCCCATTGTCCAATTAGACGCAATCTTGGCATCGCGGCCTTTGGCGACCGTCTCATAGAAATCTGCCTTTGTCTTATCCGCCGTGAGGATACGTGCATCATATTCTGGCAAGCCATATTCCGACATAAAACGCGCTTTGCGGGCATCCGGCATTTCAGGAAGTTCGGATTTAATGCGGTCCACGAAGGACTGCTCGAGCTTAATCGGGAGCAAATCTGGATCTGGGAAATAGCGGTAATCATGCGCGTCTTCTTTGGAGCGCATGGTTCGCGTTTCGCCTTTGACGCTATCAAAGAGGCGCGTCTCTTGGTCGATTGTGCCGCCCGCTTCGAGGATGTCGATATGGCGGCGGGCCTCGTAATTAATGGCTTGGCGAATAAAACGCATGGAGTTTACGTTTTTGATCTCGCAGCGCGTACCGAGATCTCCACCTGGACGGCGCACAGACACATTTACATCAGCGCGCAAATTCCCTTTCTCCATGTCCCCGTCACATGTGCCGAGCGCGCGAACAATGCCGCGCAGCTTCTCGACATAGGCAGAGGCTTCTTCGGGCGAACGCATATCAGGCTTGGAGACAATCTCCATGAGCGCAACGCCGCAGCGATTCAAATCCACATAAGTTTCATCGGGCGAGAGATCATGCACGGATTTACCCGCATCCTGTTCCAGATGGAGGCGTTCAATCCCGACATTGACGGGCTCGCCGACATTACCATCGGCGTCAATTGGCAGAATTTCAATCTCACCCTCACCCACAACAGGATGCTCGAACTGTGATATCTGATAGCCTTGCGGGAGGTCGACATAGAAATAATTCTTGCGGTCAAAACGGGAGAAAAGGTTGATTTTAGCATTAAGGCCAAATCCCGTTTTTACGGCTTGCTCGATGCAGAACTCATTCACGACAGGCAGCATGCCCGGCATGCCCGCATCGACGAGCGAGACCTGCGTATTGGGCGCAGAGCCATATTCCGTCGCCGAGCCCGAAAAGAGCTTTGAATTCGACGCCACCTGAGCATGGACCTCAAGACCAATGATGATTTCCCA
Source organism: uncultured Caulobacterales bacterium (assembly GCA_938001915.1). GTDB lineage: Bacteria > Pseudomonadota > Alphaproteobacteria > Caulobacterales > Maricaulaceae > Litorimonas. The sequence continues at coordinate 28,232 of CALLBD010000031.1, forward strand.
ATCACCCGTCTCACCTTTAATCCAGTCTTTTTTATCCGCAATGCGGGGCGCTATAAACATGTCTCTACCTCAATTTACATGGGGTTTTAACAAGTGAGGCATGTTTCACAATGGGTTTGAATCATATAAAATGTTACGGAATCTGCCGTTCGTTCATGAAAATATATTTGTTATGACTCAGATGTTGTTTCGGCAAAATAATGGCCGGATTGACAATAAAGCTGGCGGAGTGTGCGCCAAACATATCTGGCGGTAGCATAATGGGTTTCTCTATATAAAAACAGCTACCTGATCTTAGACAGTCCTCAACTTTCCCCCATTCCCTGAAACCTGCTTTTTTATTACTGTACATTGTCGACACGCCCTGCGCAAAATTCTTCACGTCGATATCCGTCGCATAACGTATAGTTTTATTTTGAACGAGTGGCCGGAGCTTCGAATAATACGGCCTATGTTTTTGCGCATCTATTTTTTTGAGATTTTCCTTATATAGCCTTTGAGACGTGTAATTGGGTGAATTTTTACCCGCACTGTTTCGCCCCGACTTAACATCTGCCAATAATATGGCTGCATCGTCCCAATCATCCGCATATTCGAGGTTTTTAATCGCGCCAGCTCTGTCAACAGGACCGCCCTTCCCATCCAGTTGCATCAAAGCAAGATCATAGGCCGCTTTTTTCGAGTTGTTCACATCAGCCAATATTGTGCTTTGAAGTCCTCTCCACCGTAGAACGCCTGAGTCATTGATGATACGATAGTGAAAAGGACCGCGCGGGGTCGAGGCAAGCTCCAACCATTTGCGCTGCGTTTGGTAGTCTCTTTTTTTCGCCGCCCTTGCCGCAAGTTCATTTGCCGCGCGTAAGCTTCTGTTTTGCGCGTTCAGCGCGGCTTTTTCTAACCAGGCCTGACTATCTTTTCGTTTGGGGTAATATTCGCCTAGGAAGTCTTGCGCATCAGCATATCCCGCCTCGGCACCCATTAAGGCGTACTTCTCGGCGGCGCGTAATTCTCTTTCATCGAAACGCGTGGAATTCGCATATTTATACGCCGCAAAACCATTCCCAGCGTCGGCGCTTTTTTTATACGCTTGGTATTTTTTCTCATTCTGCTTTTCACGAGCGCGTTTTGCCGCTGACCCCCGGCGGGCTTTGGCTGCAGCAGTACGGGCTGCAACATGCGAACGGGCCCGCATCATATCTGCTGCATGACGAGACATCTCATCACCCGATTGCGCCGCAAAATCGAAATATTGCAAGCCTTTTACAAAATTCCCGGAATTTGCGGAGCTTCTGTAATAAAACATCCCCGCATTATATGCGGCAGGCACAAAACCCTTTTGCGTGAGTTTGTCGAAACCGCGAAAGCTTTTTTGCCGCGTAGCCGTTTCTTTTTTATCCGACACTGTCTCATCATATCTTGCCAAACGATAGTTGAGTACGTGATAATTATTTGCGGCTATTAAATCGCCCTGAAGTTTGCCAAAGAAATACCAGCGCTTTGCCGCTTTCAGATTACCCTGCTCAAAATGCGTAATAGCTTTTTCCGCGCGGTATTCTTTGACTTGCGGTAAAAAGCTGGCCCCAATCAGCGCCAAAACAACCCCAAAAACAAGGAAAAAACTTCGCATTCACCCACGCCCCCGTTGCCCGAATGGGAACGGGGTAGCGTAAACACGTTAAAATGGCTTAAAGTGGCTTGGCTACCGAGACGTTAAAACAAGCCGAGGGGCTGTTAGCGTTAAAACTTATCTTCGAAGAAAATTTCTTCATCAGGCAAATACCCGCCCTTCGGCTGCGCCGATGTCGTGGCCTTACCGACCGCAATCATCATGCCGACAACATGGTCTTTGGGCAGGTTAATCAGCTTACCCACAGCATCCGCATCGAAACCAATCATCGGGCAGCTATCATAGCCCATGGCTTTGCTGGCCAGCATGATGGTCTGCGCGGCAATACCGACAGATCGCATGGCTTCATCGCGTTGCTGCCACTCACGACCACCATAAAAATCACCAATTGCCGGCACGAGGAAATCTTGGGCTTCTTTGGGCGCGTCTTCCCAATAGCGAATGGGCTCTTTTGCCCAAGCTTGCACATCGGCACATAAAACGATCAAATGGGACGCATCCGTCATTTGCGCCTGATCCCAGCCAACGGCGCGGATCTTCTGGCGCAGCTCTTTGTTATTCACAAAAACAAAACGCCAATTTTGAATATTAAAAGATGTTGGCGCCTGACGGATTAGGTCTTTTAGCTCCGCAATCTGATCCTCCGGAATCGTAAATTCAGGATCATAATGTTTGACGGCACGGCGCGCGCGAATAGTGTCCAATGTGTTCATTTTCCAATCCTTATCTTCAATAATTTAAGCGATTTCCCAATCACCAGCCCCGCCTTCAGTATAATCTTTTTTCTGCAATGCGTATAGCTGTGAACATTTTTTCTCTTCCTAAAAAATACTGTTGTAAGCATCAAACCACTGAAACTTCCAACCACATAAATCGCCATATCGCTCGCTGTCGTCGCGCACAATTTCTATTCTTTGACCTGTACTCTCAACAAGAACTTGATCGCGGAAATCTCTTACCATCTTCGCCGTAACTTCATCCTTATTGGAAGCATCTGAGAGGCAATAATCAATAGCCCCACCACCAAGAATCTTCCCAAAGCTGTAGGCTTTCATGGTTGTGTGATTAAAGAGATACAGATTTACCCCCACCTAAACCCACCAAGCCTCTGGCTTAGCCGTAAACCCAGCCGCATCCTCCAGCGCACTTGCCGCCTTGAATACGGTGCCTTCATCCATCGCACGCCCGATAATCTGCAAGCCGAGAGGCAAACCATTCTTATCCAATCCCGCAGGGACAGAGATCCCTGGCAGGCCCGCGAGGTTGGTTGTCACCGTGAAAATATCGTTCAGATACATTTGCACGGGGTCATTAACCTTACGGCCGACGGCGAAAGCGGCGCTTGGCGCGGTGGGTGTTAGGATGGCGTCGCATGTCTCCCACGCATTTTCGAAATCTTCGACAATTCGTGTTCGAACCTTTTGCGCACGGAGATAATAAGCATCGTAATATCCCGCAGACAGAACATAAGTTCCAATCATGATACGGCGGCGGACTTCGTCGCCAAAGCCCTCGGTCCGTGTCCGCTCATAGGTGTCGGCAAGGTCTTTACCTTCGACGCGCAGGCCGTAGCGCATACCGTCATAACGCGCGAGATTTGAGGAGGCTTCCGCTGGGGCCACAACATAATAAGCGGGCAGCGCATATTTCGTATGCGGGAGACTAATCGGCACAATTTCTGCGCCTGCCGCTTTCATCCAGGCAATACCTTGATCCCACAGCGTTTGGATTTCGGCGGGCATGCCCTCGATTGTGTATTCTTTAGGTATGCCAATGCGGAGACCTTTCACGGACTGACCACAGGCGCCCACCCAATCAGGCACGTCTGCATTGATAGAGGTCGAATCTTTCGGGTCATATCCCGCCATGCTCTC
>CALLBD010000032.1 GCA_938001915.1 uncultured Caulobacterales bacterium
CGCGCTTTGTCGAAACCTGCCATTTTCGCCACATAAGAGGCTTTGCACGCGCCTTCATCATAGAGAACTTTGGCACATCTTAACGCACCCTGACGGTAAGAGGTCATCATGCCAGAGGACGTCATTCCCCCCAAATTCGGATCGCCGTGACGGCTTTCAAATTCGGCGAGGAGTTTGGTTTTGCGCGCCTTTATTTTGCGCGGCGTAAAGGGCGCGGGCTCGCAATGGACCACAACGCTTCCATCCGAGAGCCGTACCGTAATCAAGCCAATCCCTAAGCGGCGGCAAAGCATTTTATTGCGGCGGACCGCGACCATGGCGGCTTTGCCCGTTTTGCGCGGCACCGCGATATAGACCTGATCCGTCATAGATTGGCGATTTATCGCCTGATGAAACAGCGAGAGCGTAAAGCCCGTTTTCAGCTCTATGATAACGGGCTCTGGCGCGCCTTTGGCGGCCGGGTCCGAGATGGGCATTACCGCCACCATATCAGCGGCCCCGACCTCGCCTTTGACCTCATAGCCCAATGCCGTGAAATGCGCTTTGATGGGCGCATAGAGATCCGTTTCTTTAATCGTCTTTTTTTTGGCAGCTTTGGCGATGAGTCTTTTCCCTTCGTGGCAATTATAAAGGGTCCGCGCCGCAAGGTCACAATAATTTTAAGGCTTTTTAATCCAGAAGCCCACTTAGCCTAGCCGCATTAGGTTTACGTTCAGCAAGGCCACCCTATATCTATTGCACGGGTTAATTATTTGAGGCCGAATATCTGCCTCACCCGAAATGAAAGTTACACTCATGGATTTCAAAAAACTTGCTCTCAGCATGGTCGCGCAAAAATTAGGCGGGAATAACGCAGCTATTGGCGGTGTTTTAGACAGCCTCGTTGGCGGCGGCAATCAAATGGACATTGGCAGCCTTGTTAGCGGTCTTAAAGAAAAAGGTTTGGGCGATGTTGCCGAGTCTTGGTTAGGTGACGGTGAAAACAAAGAAATTTCAGCGGAGCAGCTCAAAGACGTTCTCGGCGCAGAGAAAGTTGCGAATGCAGCGGCGGAGTTAGGTACGGATGAAGGCTCTTTGCTGGACACGCTAAAAGACGCCGTTCCACAAATGGTTGATAAGTCCAGTAGCGGCGGATCGCTCCTCGACTCCGTTGGCGGGCTCGGCGGACTGGCTGGCATGGCCAAAAAATTCCTCTAAGGCTTCGCGCGTAATAAATTCTAAGGCGTGCCGCCCCTTGGGCTGGCGCGCTTTTTTTATGACTCGGAATATATTTGCCTTGGGAATATGTTGGCAGGGATTGAAAAATACGCCCCTTCGCTACACATATATATACTATGACCATTGCCCCCACATTTACCCTGTCGGACCTTGATGCGCGGTCCCGCGATATCTTCCGCGATATCGTCGACACCTATTTAGAAACGGGGCAACCCGTTGGGTCGAAAACACTCGCTCTCTCGGAGGGGCGTACGCTTTCCCCTGCCACCATCCGCGCAGTCATGGCGGAGTTGTCTCGATACGGCCTGCTTACCAGCCCCCATGTCAGCGCGGGCCGACTGCCGACACAGATCGGGTTGCGCCTCTTTGTCGATGGTTTGTTAGAAATTGGCGATTTGGGGCAAGCCGAGCAAAATAAGCTGGAGAGTAAACTAGCGGCCGCAGGTGCGGACCCGCTGGCTCTCATGCAGCAAGCCTCTGCCATGATGGCAGGATTGGCGGGCGGAGCTGGTCTTGTTCTTGCGCCGGACTCCGGAACCTCTGAGCGCGCTTTGCGCCATGTTGAATTCGTCAATCTGGACGGCGACCAAGCCCTTGTCGTACTGGTCCATGAAGACGGCGCAGTAGAAAACCGCATCATGGCGCGGCCCGCAGGTATCTTACCGGGGAGCCTAGAGCGCGCGGGTAATTTTCTCTCCGCGCGCCTTAAGGGCCGCCGTCTCTCCGAGACGCGCGAAGAGGTCTTAGCGGAAATCGCAGCGGGCGAAGCACAGATTGATGCGGCGGCAGCGGCCCTAATTGAGCAAGGTCTGGCCCAATGGTCAACGCCAGAGGACAAAACCAGACGCAGTTTAATCGTCCGCGGACAGTCACACCTGCTTGACAATTTAGAGGCCCGAACCGATGTGGAGCGCATCCGTCAGTTGTTTGATGATTTGGAACGCAAGGAAGAGCTTATCGACCTGCTTGACCGCGCTGAACATGCCGACGGAGTGAAGATTTTTATAGGCTCGGAAAATCCGTTATTTTCCTTGTCGGGATCCTCTGTTGTTATCGCGCCTTACCGCGATCGGCAGTCGAATATTTTAGGAGCGTTGGGCGTCATAGGTCCAACACGGTTGAATTACGCGCGCGTCATTCCGATGATGGATTATACCGCGCAATTATTGGGACGCCTGCTTCACCGCTAGGCCCCGGCATTGGAGACGAGACATGGCTGACGAGAAAGATGAATGGGACGATCTTATGAAAGAGATCGACAATGAAAAATCCGCGCAAAAGCGCCGCGCGGCGGTAAATGCGGCGGCGGATGATATTCTTAAATCGGCTGAAAAGGCTGAAAAAGCCGCGGCGAAAGACATGGAGGCCGAAGACGAAGAGGAGGTCCTCAACGCTGAAGCCGTTTTGACAGCGCGTGTTGAAGAGCTGGAACTTGAGCTGGCAACGTTAAAAGACCAAGCGCTACGCGCCATGGCGGACGCCGAGAATGTGAAACGCCGCTCCGAAAAAGAGGTCGCAGCCGCCCGTGTTTTCGGCATTGAGCGTTTCGCCAATGATATCCTCTCGGTGCATGATAATCTTTCCCGAGCGCTGCAAACGCTTGAAGGCACGGATAAATCTGAACTGGGTGAAAATGCGAAGAACCTGGTTGAAGGCATTGAGCTGACCGAGAAAGACCTGATGGCTGTCCTAGCCCGTCACGGCGTGACAGCTGTGCCTGGGATAGGGTCGAAATTTGATCCGAATGTCCATCAAGCGGTTGCGAATATCCCGTCGGATGAAGACAAAGGTAATGTCGCCACCGTCATGCAATCTGGCTTTAAGATCGGGGACAGAACCTTGCGCGCGGCCATGGTCGCGGTCAGCACCGGTAAGGCCTAATTCCTGAACTTCCCGAAGTTGAAACGGTTCGGCGGGGGCTCGCCCCCGTTATGGAAGGCGTCCGCTTTGCCAAAGTCACGCTGAACCGCCCGGACCTGCGCTTTCCCTTCGCCCCTAATTTTATTGAGCGCATGGAGGGTCAGCGCCTTGAACGCCTGACGCGCCGCGCCAAATTTCTACAAGCCGAGCTTTCATCGGGCGAGCGCCTCTTCATGCATCTCGGCATGAGCGGACGGTTTATCATCGAGGGAGATACGGCCCTCGCCGATTTCGCCCATGAACATGCGGCCAATCCCAAACATCATCATGTTGTCTTCGAAATGGAAAATGGGGCGGTCATTACATATAATGACCCGCGCCGTTTTGGCTTTATGGAGCTAATCGGCGTAGGCGCGCCTTACCGCCTCGACAATATTGGGCCAGAGCCCTTAGGAAATGAGTTTAACGGCCCAACTTTACGCGCAGCCTTGAAAGGCAAAAAATCCAAAATCAAGGCCGCCTTGCTTGATCAACGTGTGGTCGCCGGGCTCGGCAATATATATGTCTGTGAAGCGCTTTACCGCACGGGCATCTCCCCGCGCCGCGCCGCTGGCCGGTTGAAGGTCGCCGAGACAGACGCGCTCGCGGGTCATATAAAAGATGTGCTGCGCGCCGCCATTGAAGCCGGCGGTAGCTCGCTTAAGGATTTTTCCAATACGGACGGCAAGCTCGGTTATTTCCAACATAGTTTCGATGTCTATGGCCGCGAGGGCGAGTCCTGCAAAAATTGCAACGGTCCGATCAAGCGCATTGTGCAAAGCGGGCGCAGTTCTTTTTTCTGCGGGGTGTGTCAAAGGTGAAGGTCTGCTCTGCAATTCACTCAATTGCACTCCCCCCTCCCCTGCGCTATGCGGGCCGCTAGAATTTTCACAGGAGTGCCCCCATGGCCTATGATAATATTGATCTGACGCGTGATGGCGCTGTGGCAATCATCCAACTGGACCGCCCAAAAGCGCTCAATGCCTTAAACCTCAATATGATGACCGAGCTTTCCGATGCCCTCACGAAGCTTGAGGCAGATGACGCCGTTAGCTGCGTGATCCTCACCGGTAATGAGAAAGCCTTCGCGGCAGGTGCCGATATCAAAGAGATGGCCGAAGATGACTATCTCGCGCTTTACAAAAATGATCGGTTTGAAGAGCACCACATGGCGACAGAACGGTTTCGCAAGCCCATTATTGCCGCTGTTGCGGGCTATGCGCTGGGGGGCGGCTGTGAGCTGGCCATGATGTGCGACTTTATAATCGCCGCCGACAATGCCAAATTTGGCCAGCCTGAGATTAATCTCGGCGTGATGCCGGGCATGGGCGGCACCCAGCGCATGTTACGCGCTGTGGGCAAAGCCAAAGCCATGGACCTCTGCCTAACGGGCCGCATGATGGACGCTGAAGAAGCTGAACGCGCAGGGCTCGTCTCGCGCATCGTTCCGCTGGACAAGCTTATGGAGACCGCCAAAGAGGCTGCGAGCAAAATCGCGAGCCAATCACAACCTATCGCGATGATGACCAAAGAGACGATTGAGGCTGGATTTGAGATGAGCTTATCGCAAGGCATTCGCTATGAGCGCCGCCTTTTCCAAAGCATGTTCACCACACATGATCAGAAAGAAGGCATGGCCGCCTTTATTGAAAAGCGCAAACCTCACTTCAAGAATAGGTAGGCCGTCCCATACCCCACTCAATGGTAGCACTGTAGAGCCCTATAAACGCCCTATTGACGACCCGCGCTTGCCTCCTTATACGCCCCCAAGATTTATCGAGACCCGCGCACGCGCAGCGGGCTTTTGTTGTATTGCAAGATGAAAGACTAACACATGGCAAATACGTCCTCCGCCAAGAAGAACGTTCGCAAGATGGCCCGCAAGACGGCCGTGAACAAAGCTCGCCGGTCATCCGTCCGGACTTTCCTACGCCGCGTTGAAGACGCCATCACAGCCGGCGATAAAGCCGCAGCGAGTGAAGCTCTGAAGCAGGCTGAACCTGCCGTTATGCGCGCTGTATCCAAAGGCATCTTCCACAAGAACACAGCAAGCCGCAAGATTTCTCGGCTCAACAAGCGCGTCAAAGCGCTCGGCTAAACTGCGTAAAAGACGATGTGAAGGAACCGGCCTGAGGGTCGGTTTTTTTTATGCTTTTTTTATGGCTTTTTTGCTGGGAGGCTAGCACCCCGCCAAACCCGAAGATTTAAGGCGTAAGGTGTGTGGATTTTCACCGCGCGCAGAAAATTTTTCTAGCAAAATCTCAAAAAAATTTCGCAAGATCGGCGGCGTTGAAAACGCGAATCGTACAACGTGTGTTGTCAAGAAATTTTCGAAAAATTTTTCTGCATTTTTTTCCAAAGAAAAATGCTTGCGATTCAATGCTCTTTTTGAGTCAAGAATAGAATCGGCTCCGAATCGTAATTTCTCACATTGACGGTCCGAAGTCAGACTGGTTTATAGGGGCCGTAGACACCGCAGGGCGTAGCGTGGTCTGTGACGGGAAGGCTCAGAATTTTTCGGCAGGAATAGGCTGGGCAACACTTAAATTATTACTGTTTCAAAACTTGATGTGTTCAGGTTGCACTATCGTGCGGCCTGGAGGCTAAGAGATAATGCGGGGGAGCCTAGGATGGGAAAAGTAACAGATAAGATGTCTGATTTCAAAACTCCTGATCTATACACGGGCGAGCCTCCGCTCCAATCTGCGCATAATACATGGAAACTAGTAAAGATCGATTTGGCCTATGCTTTAGGCCCAAATGTGCATCGCTCTTGGACGGGACGGCTGCATATCACACAGGCAGACGAGAGCGTCGTAACCCTGTCTGCCCCAACGCGTTTCATCGCGTCAAAAATTGAAACTCAATTTGCAGATACCGTGCGCCGCCTTTGGGAAAAGCATGACCAAGTCGATCCACCGCGCCGCCTCGCTTTTGCGGCCAACCCCTCGGCTGTTAAAGCCTCGTCAGCCCTTCCGGCAGTTAAATCGAATACGCAGCGCCAATCAACCGTCCTACCGCTTCGAGACACCGCCAAAAACGCGGTCCCTGCGGCCACCGCTGAAAGTCCGCGCGATAGGTTTACATTTGATAATTTTGTTGTCGGCGCGTCAAATGAACTGGCGATGGCTGTTGCCCGTCAGGTAGCAAGTCAATGCGGGTCTGGACGCGCGCCGCAATATAATCCGATTGTGATACATGGTAATAATGGCATGGGGAAAACGCACCTGCTCTATGCGATTGAGAACGCCGTTCGTACGAATACCCCAGAAAAGCGCATGCGCTTCATTACAGCAGAGAATTTTGTTTCTACATTTGTGGCCTCCGTTCGCGGGCAAACCCGCGAAGGCATTGCAGCCTTTAAAGCCTCGCTGCGCGACGTCGACCTACTGGTGATAGATGATGCCCATTTTATTGCCGATAAGCCTGGGAGCCAAGAAGAGCTTCTACATACGCTTGTCAGCCTTGTGGATAGCGGCAAACAAATCCTTATCGCGGCAGATCGCCATCCCGATAAGATCGAGAAAGCCACAGAGCGCTTAAAGAGCTACATGTCCTCTGGGCTAGTCTGTAAAATCGGAGCAGCGGATTATGAGTTACGTCTGCGTATTTTGGACCGCCTGATTGCGCGCCGCCGCGCAAATGGCCAGCCTGATCTTGCCATCCCGCAAAATGCACGGGACCATTTGGCCGCACGTATGAATGCGACGCCGCGGGACCTCGAAGGCGCTTTCAATCAAATCATCGCGCAAAGCGAGTTTTTGGGCACCGCTATTACGCTAGGGAGCGTGCAAGAGACCCTCTCGGACTCGCGCTATATGATGGGTCAGCGCCTTACGGTCGATCGCATTCAACGCGCTGTCTGCGAAGTCTTTTCGGTGACGCCAACAGACATGGTGAGTAAACGCCGCGCCCGCGTTATTGCCCGGCCGCGGCAGGTGGCCATGTATCTGTGCAAAAAACTGACCAAACGAAGCCTGCCAGATATTGGCCGGCGCTTTGGTGGACGCGATCATACGACAGTTATGCATGCGGTCAAACGGATTGACCAACTCCGCGCAGAAGACGCCGCCTTCAATACCCAAATCGAAACAGTAGAAACCCTACTGAAGGCCTAGAGCGCTCTCGCCGTTAGGCGGCAGCATATTGGTAGCGCCAAAATATTACGACAAAACCTTCTAGAGTCATAGGCGCAGGGACCGTGACGCACATTCGGCTGTTGGGGTAAGTCAGCGGGCTTACGCATTCGCGCGTTGGTCGTGACATCAATTCGCCCAAAAAAAAGAAGCCTGACATCACAAAATGATGTCAGGCTCCAACATGTTGAAACGGGGCGCAATGTCCAACATGTCTTATCCTGGTCCCACAACCAGAGTTGACTTCTTTTACTAAACGTAACATGAACCTAATATGAATAACTGTTGCGCAACAGTAATGTGGCGGGAATAGACAAAGAGAAAATATTTGCCCAAAAGAAGTCGGGCCCCAAAATGGTAACAGAATGAGCCAGACTAATAATCCAGAAAATTCTCTTCCCTATCATTTAAGAGGGGCCTTTAGAGGCTATGAAATTGCCTTAGCCCGCTACTTGAAAAAATATGACCTACCGATTTCGCAGTTCTATATTTTACGCCTCCAATGGCACCCAAATGGAAACTCTCAAAAAGGCATTGCCGAACGCGCCTTTATGTCCGAGAGTGTCGCCTCTCAGGTGATACAAGCAATGGAGTCACGAAGTTTCGTACTACGCAAACCAAACCCTATAGACAGCCGCTCCCGTCTCGTTTCGCTGACACCCAGAGGCAGCGCCTTACGTGAGAGAATTGCGAAAGAAGGCATTCATATTTCAACGACGCATGCGCCTGAAATTTCGAAAGCGGACATGAAAACGGCCATGGATGTGTTGAAAAAAGTGAAAGAAGGGTTTGATCTTTATAACGCGCAATATTCCCATATCGTGCAGCCGACCTTGAAATAGGCCTTTCACCTAAGGCATCTTCGCTAGTCTATTTTTGGGGTGGGCGCAGTATCGCCCGTCGTCTAAGAGCATTATATGTTCGAAGCGACTCTTTTTATAAGCGCCTTTACAACGCTTTTCGTGATTATTGATCCGCCCGGTTGCGCGCCTATTTTTGCGACATTGACAACGGGAACCTCGCGCAAACACCAACGCAGGATGGCTTTTAAATCTGTCGCCATTGCTGCCATCATTCTCATTGGCTTTGCCTATGTCGGAGAATGGCTCTTTGCCAAGCTTGGTATTAGTCTGGACGCCCTCAGAATTGCGGGGGGTATCATGCTCTTTATTATTGGGCTTAATATGGTGTTTGAGAAACGTACCGAAACACGCGAAACACGCGCGGATGGTATTTTAGAAGACATTGAAGACCCAGAAGATATCTCTGTATTCCCGATGGGCATTCCCATGATTGCGGGCCCCGGGACGATGGCCACCCTCCTCATTCTAATGAGCGATGCGCCAACCCGCATGGGCCAGATGACCATACTCGCGGCTCTCATTTTGACACTTTTGATTACGCTTATCACCTTCCTCATCGCGGGGCCTTTGATGAAAATGATGGGGAAAAGCTTTACTGATGTTCTTACCCGTGTGCTCGGCGTGCTCCTCTGTACGCTGGCGTCACAATTTGTGTTGGACGGGATAAAGGGTGCTTTGTTTTAGGCGCCTAGGAGCGTCCTACATTGGACTGTGAGTTCAACTGGTCGCCTTATCTCGACGTTACGCCTCGTAACGCAAGGCCAGTCTATCGAATTCAATCCAATAAAAAAGCCGCCCCGAAGGACGGCCTTTCAAACTTAGCTCTGGAAAAGACCCAAATTACTCGCCCTGTTTGTCCAAGACCTTTTGAATTGTATCGGCTTTGAGGTCGTCAACCGTAGCTTCGATACCCATGTCATTTGCAATTTTAACCACATCGACTTCGAGCATTTTTGTCAAATCAGTCTTGGTGTATTTTTTATCCCCTGCGTCAGCAGCTGGAGCTTCCTCTGCGGGCGCTTCAGCGGCAGGCGCGTCTTCTGCTGGGGCCTCTTCCGCGGGTGCATTTTTGGCTTCTTCCGCTGCAGCTTTAGCCGCCTCATCGGCGGCCTTTTTCGCTTCAGCAGCGGCTTCTTTGGCTTCGGCTTCCGCGGCGGCGCGGGCTTCGGCTTTGTCTTTGCGCTCTTCGATCCGCTCTAGGGCTTTCTCGCCGGGCTTACCTTTATTTGGGTTATTGCCCGCTTTCCATTCCCATAGACCTGCCGCGCCGAGGAAACGCGCAACACGCTCTGTCGGACGCGCGCCTTTCTTGAGCCAGTCCTGAACCTTCTCAACGTCAAGCTTAACGCGGTCTTCATGGTCCTTTGGCAGCATGGGGTTATAAGCGCCGACTTGCTCGATGAAGCGGCCATCGCGCGGGGCGCGAACGTCGGCAGCGACGATACGGTAATAAGGACGTTTTTTAGCGCCGTGACGGGCGAGACGAAGTTTAACAGCCATGTTTGAATTTCCTTGTGGTTGGCGTTCTTAAATTAGAGAGAGAGTTGAGTTAAATTAAGCTATTTCTTTTTTCCGAAAGGCGATTTCCCGCCCATTCCGGGGAGACCTCCGCCAAGACCCGGCAGCTTTGGGCCGCCCAATCCAGGTAATTTTGGAAGTCCGGGCATATTGCCCATTTGTTTCTTGAGCTCTTCGAGCTGTGCGGGGTCCATTTTGCTGGGGTCAGGCAAGCCGCCTTTGGGCATCATACCGCCCGGCATTTTTGGCATACCTGGCATTCCACCGCCCATACCCCCACCCATGCCTTGCATAGCTTGCATCATACCCGCCATGCCGCCTTTAGACATTTTCTTCATCATATCGGCCATTTGGCGGTGCATTTTCAAAAGCTTATTCACCTCTTGGATGCTCATGCCAGAGCCTGCCGCGATGCGCTTTTTACGGGACGCTTTTAAGAGCTTTGGATTGCGGCGCTCTTCGGGGGTCATAGACAGAATAATGGCCTGTTGTTGCTTAAGCAATTTATCATCAACCCCGCCAGCGGCATCGAGCTGTTTTTTCATTTTGCCCATGCCCGGCATCATTTTCATTAAGCCGCCCATGCCGCCCATTTTTTGCATTTGCCCGAGCTGTTTACCGAGGTCCTCAAGGTCAAATTGACCCTTACGCATTTTTTCTGCTGTGGCGGCCGCTTCTTTTTCATCAATAACCTGCGCGGCTTTCTCGACGAGGGAGACAATATCGCCTTGCCCTAAAATCCGTCCTGCAAGGCGTTCGGCATCAAAGGCTTCAAGGCCATCAAGCTTTTCGCCCGTGCCTAAAAATTTAATCGGCAGGCCTGTGACCGCCCGCATAGACAGCGCCGCGCCGCCGCGTCCGTCGCCATCAATCCGGGTTAGGACAAGCCCCGTGAGCGGCAAGCGCTCATGAAAACGTTTCGCCGTTTCCACAGCATCTTGACCCGTTAGCGAGTCGGCTACCAATAATGTCTCAATCGGGTTGGTCTCTTTGGCAATAGCTTCGACTTCATTCATCAACTCGGTGTTGATGGTGGTTCGGCCTGCCGTATCGAGGAAGACAACATCATAGCCGCCTTTAGCGCCTTCAGCCATCGCGCGCTTGGCAATCTCTAGGGCCGTTTGGCCTTTGACGATTGGGAGGAAGCCTGTGCCCGCTTGCTCGGCGAGCATGCCGAGTTGATCCATCGCCGCAGGACGGTTGGTATCGAGTGAGGCGAAGAGCACTTTTTTCTTCAGCGCAGTGCGTAGGTAAAGTCCTAGCTTCCCTGTTGTCGTGGTCTTACCAGAGCCCTGCAAACCCGCCATGAGAATGGCGACGGGCGGACGTCCTGCCAGATTTAACTCACTGGCCCTGGCCGCTTCGGTTTTATCCGCATCATCATCAGAGAGCGTGCCGCCAAGCATATCAATGAGGGCATCATTGACGATCTTAATGACCATCTGGCCGGGCTTGATGGATTTAATAACTTTTTCGCCGACGGCTTCGACGCGGACTTTTTCGATGAAGTCTTTGACGACGGGCAGCGCAACATCCGCTTCCAAAAGCGCGATGCGGATTTCCCGCATGGCTTTGTTGACGTCAGATTCGGACAGCGCGCCGCGGCCGGTCAAGCCGTCAAATACACTACCTAACTTATCACCTAAGGCTTCAAACAAGCTTTCAGTCACCTTTCCTCATAACGCGCAACGCAAAAACCCGCGGCGAACGAAACTCGTCGACCACGGTACTCCGTCTGCATCCTGCACAGCGCGGAGCGCAGAGTTAAAACTGCGCGAATGGCGGGCCTTTACGGGGCGATGTACGGCCTGTCAATATAGATTGAACGTCTTGAGAAAATTAAGCTTGCGCTTCCCTGACACCTAAAAACGGAGCCATAGGGGGCTGGAGCACATCCTTTTGCAGTATCGGCCGTTCATAGCGCAGCGGCAGCTGAACCGTGAAGGTCGTACCCTCGCCAAGCGCGCTTTGAAACTGAATGCGGCCACCCATCTTCTCCACGAGGCTTTGGGTTATCGCTAAACCCAAACCAGTTCCAGGTTTAGAGGAGGACAGCCGATTATCAACTTGTTCAAACCGCTTGAAAACACGATCGGCAGCCTCCGCTGGAATTCCAACGCCCGTGTCTCTGACAAACAGACAGAACTCCATCCAATCTCCCTGCAACCCCTCAATGGCGCGATATTGTGCTATAACATCGACATGCCCCTGATCTGTGAATTTAATGGCATTCCCAATGAGGTTATTTGCAATCTGCCGCAGGCGAGACTCATCACTGATGACGCGGTGCGGCAGCTCATCGGGCCAATGCAGGGCCAACCTCAGATTTTTCTTAATTGCGGCGGGAAGATGAAGGGATATGAGAGACTCCAACACCGCTCGCAAATCAAAAGCTCTGTGCGAGAATTCATATTTCCCAGAATCTAATTTCGAGAGATCCAAGACATCATTAATGATGGCAACAAGCCCTGTTGAGCACCCGTTCACGATATCAACATATTCATTTTGGGTCGCGTCTAAATTGGTTTTTTTGAGTAAACCCATCATCCCAATAACACCATTCAAAGGCGTTCTAAGCTCATGGGACATATTGGCAAGGAAGTTCGATTTGGCTAATTCGGCACTCGTCGCTCGCTCAATATTTTTTTCCAGAAGATAGAACATTGTATTCAGAGAGTAGCAAAAGACCCCGAGGGCCGCTGACGCTAGGCCCAGCGCGATAGTCGCCTGCATCGCCCGCATAAATATCCGAGAATGATAATCTGAGATAGGAACACCCGGCGGGGGCGGCAGGCCGACGGAGTACATGTAGAGTCCCCAGATTAATGCCGTGGCACATATTGCATAACCCGCCACAACGCGTCCGCTTGCGACAAAACCGGAAATAAAGACAGCGCTTACCAAGACGGGCAGCATCGCAGAGTTAATACCCGTCCCATCAGGAATGGTGGTGCCCGCTACACTCGCCAAAATGAGCGCAGAATAAAAAATGGCAAACCCATTGAAATTTTTTGACCAACGCAAGAGATTTGTCGTGACAAATATAATCCCAATCACAACGCAGGCGATCCAATGATCTATAGTCCACCCGCCATAGGCATATGTCATGAAAATAAGATTTGCCAACTGCGACAAAATAAAGACGCCGCCCATCATATAAACGGTGCGCGCACTCAGCTGATCCCTCGCCCTCATTGAGGAGTCAATTCTGAGGAATCTCTCATATGAGTCGATAAATTTTATTGGTCCCACCGCCAAAAACTTCGTTTTGCTAGAGAACGTCTTATTTAAGATGTCTTAGGAAAGCGTTTAGACACAACCTATGGCTCCCTTTTCTGCCTAAAATTGTGTAGGTAGTAGCTGAATATTCACCTCACAAATATCCTCTGAAATGACAGAAAAAAAGGCCGCCCCGGCGGGACGACCTTTGAATTTTTAGTGCTGAGCCGAAGCCCAGATGGCTGCGTAAACCTAGCCTTTAACCGTATGTGGCTGGCTCGCATTTTTCTTCGCTGTTTCAGCTAAGGCTGCGAAAGCTTCCGGCTCATTTGCAGCCATATCAGCCAGCATTTTACGGTCAATCTGAATACCAGCTTTGTTTAGGCCGTCCATAAAACGCCCATATGTTGTGCCATGGGCGCGGGCTGCCGCGTTAATACGCTGAATCCAAAGCGCGCGGAACTGACGCTTTTTTAGCTTGCGGCCAATATACGCATATTGACCCGCTTTCTCGACGGCTTGGTTGGCAATGCGGAAAGTGTTCTTCCGGCGGCCACGATAGCCTTTTGCCTGTTTTAAAATCTCTTTATGACGTGCGGACTTTGTTACGCCGCGTTTCACTCGTGCCATGATAAATCTCCGGGAATAAGGTAGGGACGGCGCTTAGCCGTAGGGCATAAACTTCTTTTTGATCACTTTAGCATCGCAGTCTTTAAGGACTGTTGTGCCGCGCAACTTACGAATTTGGTCATTCGTGCGTTTAATCATGCCGTGGCGTTTGCCAGCTTGGCCCGCTTTTACCTTACCGGATTTGGTAATCTTGAAGCGCTTTTTTGCGCCTGACTTCGTTTTCATTTTGGGCATTTCGGTCTCCAATATATTAGCCATCTCTCGAAACGAAACGAGGATGATTAGCCTTTCGAATGTTCAGGCATGCCATTTAGCCTGATACATTGCGTCACAACTTATGTTGTGAGAGCGGACATATAGTCCGCAACACTTGCTTTGGCAAGCCGAGTCATCACAATAGAGCGGTGAAACAGCGGGAGAGCAAATTATGAAATTCTATGGATTATTGAACGGGTTTTTCTACGTCTTTTATGGACTTTACGGCGTGCTCGCACCGCGGCACCTCGCGGAAAGCACGATGGGATGGGCACCTACCCTTTTGGGCTTGCATCAAATCCGCGCTTTATGGATGGTTAGCATCGGCTTTGGCATTATCTGCATCTACGCTGCGCTGAAAGGCAATCTATCCGCGCTAACGAAGGCCATCATTCTCATTACGTTCTGTTTTCTGCTGGGCCGCCTTTTAGGCCTTGCGCTGGACGGCGCAGGGCCCGTGCAAACCTATTATGAAATCAGCATCGAAATCATTTGGATTGGCCTTGGCGGGTTTCTGCTCTCCCGCGCTAAATCAAAAGCCCTCTAGGTCAGACCGTACTTTAGATTAAGGCGCGGAGACTTTAGGTGCTGGCGTTTTATGAAGTTCGAAGGCACTATGCAAAGCCCGCACGGCCAGCTCGGTATATTCGCTATCAATTAAGACTGAGATTTTGATCTCAGAGGTCGCGATCACCTCAACATTGATATTCCGCTCAGCCAGAGCCTCAAACATGGTTTGCGCAACGCCCGTATGGCTGCGCATACCAATCCCGACAACAGAGACCTTGGTAACATTGGAGTCGGACTTAATATCTTCAAATCCGATATCCGTCTGCGCGGCCCGCAAAGCCGACAGCGCTTTGTCCAAATCCCGCTTCCCAACCGTATAGGTGAGGTTCGCCGAATTATCGGAGCGCGAGATACCTTGGACAATCATATCCACAATCACATTGGCATCGGACATGGCCCGGCACACTTTCGCGACCATGCCGGGCGCATCTTTTAATCGGAGCAATGTAATTTGTGCTTCATCGCGGGAATAGGCGACACCGCTGACAACACGTTCTTCCATGGTTTCATCCTCGTGGCAGACCAGAGTTCCGGGGTTATGATCGCCCACATCCGCCATGCTGGTCAAAACACGGATGGGCAAATTATTATTCATCGCCAGCTCAACGGAGCGGGTTTGGAGAACTTTCGCGCCCAAAGAGGCCAGTTCTAACATTTCTTCAAAGGCGATACGGTTAAGACGCCGCGCATCTTTGGCAATACGCGGGTCGGTCGTGTAAATACCGTCAACATCTGTGTAAATATCACAACGGTCCGCTTTGAGCGCAACGGCCATCGCAACAGCCGAGGTATCAGACCCGCCGCGCCCCAGTGTCGAAATCCGCCCATCATCACTAATGCCCTGAAAGCCCGCAACAACGGCAATATTGCCCGCTTCGAGTGACGGACCAATCGCGGAGCTTTCAATCTCAGCAATTCTGGCTTTGGAATGGGCCATATCAGTCCGTAGCGGGATTTGCCACCCGAGCCAGCTTCGCGCTTTCAGGCCGCGGCGGCGCAGCGCAATCGCGAGCAATCCAGATGTGACTTGTTCGCCCGTTGCAACAATCGAGTCATACTCATCCTCAATTTCGCCGCCGAGGGTTTCGCCTTGCTTCGGTGTGTCCGCATCCAGCGCGTCAACCAAAGCCACAAGACGGTTCGTTTCCCCGCTCATGGCTGAGACAACGACAGCCACCTCATTGCCAGCCTTGGCTTCTTCAGCGACGAGTGACGCCACATGACGGATACGTTCCAGATTGGCGACTGAAGTGCCGCCGAATTTCATGACGATGCGGGCCACTTGCCGCCTCCGATTTTATTGCTCACGACACCGCAACATTACGGGCGTTTAATCGGCGGTCTCTTAGGTAAAAGACGAGCAAGACGCAATGGGAAGTTGTCGCCGCAATGCAGGCTATAAACTTGGCGTAATTTTACGCTCCTCATGCACGGCTAACCGTATATAACCCACTGGCCCCGAAAGGGCGTTTAGAATAGAAAGCTCATCCATGTCCCAGAGTGAAGACTTGCCAGAACATCTAACAAGTGTTTCTGTTGATCCAGCAGAAATGGAGAGTTTTTCTCGCATGGCGGCCGATTGGTGGGATCCGAGCGGACCGTTTAAGCCTTTGCATATTATGAACGGCGCGCGGCTGAGCCTTATTAAAGATACTGTCTGCGAGCATTACGGCCTCGACCCTGAGGCTGAGACACCGTTAAAAGGGCTACGCGTTTTAGACATTGGCTGCGGCGGCGGATTATTGTGCGAACCCATGGTGCGCCTCGGCGCAAGCGTCACAGGCGTAGATGCGCTGGAAAGAAACCTCAAAACCGCGAAAACCCATGCCGGGCAAATGGGCCTGGATGTCGATTATCGGCACGGCACAATTGAGCAAATGGTCGCGCAAGGGGAAGCCCCGTATGACGTGGTGTTGAATATGGAAGTTATAGAACATGTGGCTAACCCCTCTGACTTCATGGCGGATTGCGCCGCTATGGTGAAACCCGCCGCTCAAGACAGCCCTGGCGGCATCATGTTGTGTTCGACCATAAACCGGACGCTGAAAGCTTTCGCCTTTGCCATTGTCGGCGCAGAATATGTCTTACGCTGGCTGCCACGCGGCACGCACCAATATGCGAAGTTCGTGAAGCCTTCGGAACTTGCGCTTTGGATGACTGACGCCGGGCTCTCTGTAGAAGAGCAAACTGGGATGAACCTAAACCCGATCACCAACGTGTGGACAACATCTGGGGATAAGTCGATTAATTACATTACGGTAGGGGTTAAGACGAGGTTAGATTAATTAGTTAATAAAAGGTAAATAGATAAACCCAATTTCACTAGAAGGTGATTAAACTGTGTCTGTCATAATTAGGTCAAAATTGTTAGGAAAAACAGGAAGTTAAGTCGTTAATAAACATTAACGAAAATGTTTAATTTTTAATGGAACTGATATGTTCTCGTAAGCGTTAGATGTTCAGGTTTGAGTCATCTTAAGTATGAAAGGACATCCCCATGTCCCAGTTGAAAACAGCCCCTGTGAATATGTTCACAACTTTGCGCCCCCGCCTTTATGTCGGGCAGTGGCTCAAAGATATTAAAACCGTTCAAGCGTCTATATCGCGTTTTGGTCTGCTGTCTCCTATACTCGTGTCCCGATCTAAAGGACGGCTTATCGTCCTAGATGGGCGTAAACGCCTCGCCGCCATTCGGCGCTTAGAGTTCATGGGACAATTGCCTCGATCCCTTGTCAATATTCCCTACATCGAAGTCTCAGATGCGCAGGACTCCGTAGCGAGCGCACCACAACTCATGTCAAACCGTGAGCTCTTCACGACGGTTACTTGGATGTTTAAACAAACTCAAAATGTTGAGCAGATTGCGGAGCAGCTTTACTTATCCCGCAAATGCGTCAAACAGGTTTTAACTTTAACCCGGCTGTCTTCCCGTCTGCGCCGGGCTTTCTTCGACCGCACAATCGACTTCAGCCGCGCAAAGGCCTACGCAGCTTTGCCAAAACACGCTGTCCAAAATGACGTGTTTATGGCGCTCGGGCCTTTCGCGACGGCGGAGGAAATTTTGAAATATGTTTCTGCTCCAGCTAAATCAAATCAAGTCCTAAGCCTCGCCGCTTAGTCCCGCTCACGCTTTAAAGGCCGAGCGAGGAGACTTGCCATAGCGCCAGCGGGCGTCACTGCGCAGCTTAATACTCTATCAACTGCGACAGAAATCGGCATATCCACGCCGTGCTTCTCCGCAAGTTTTACAAGCGCAGGCGCAGTCGCGACACCTTCAGTGACCGAATTTCGTGACGATAAAATCTCGTCCAGGCTTTCCCCTTTCCCAAGCCGCATCCCACAAGACATATTGCGCGACTGGGTGGAACTACAGGTCAGCACCAAATCTCCCAACCCGCACAGACCCGATAACGTCTCCGCACGCGCGCCGAGCGCGGTACCTAGGCGGTTCATTTCCGCAAACCCCCGCGCAATCAGAGCGGCATGCGCGCTTTGCCCAAGCCCCATGCCCAGCAACATACCACAGGCAATCGCGAGCACATTTTTAACAGCGCCGCCAATCTCGGCCCCGATCATGTCATCTGTCGTATAGGGCCGAAACGTCGGCCCCTGTATCAGCGGCGCGAGACGGTTTGCGGCCCCTAAATCATCCCCCGCGAGCGTCACGGCGGTCGGAAGGCCCTTGACGACATCGCGCGCAAAGCTGGGGCCTGACAAGACAAAGCGAGACGCGGCGGGCACAGTTTCGCGCAAAACTTCGTTCATGAAATCCAATGTCGAAATTTCTATACCTTTTGAGCACAGAACAATCGGAAGACCCTCTGGAATATGCGGCGCAAAAATTTCCAGCTGAGCCCGCGTATGCTGCGCGGGAATAACGGAGAGGCATATATCCGCAGTTTCAAAGTCAGGCCGCTCTGCCGAAGCCGTAATTCCCGCATGTAGCGGGGCATCTGGCAGATAGCGCGCATTTTCTCGCGCCCTATTTATCGCCTGCGCTTGCCCTGCATCGCGCATCCAAAGTGTCACTAAATGACCATTTGCCGCCAATAGCTGCGCGAGCGCTGTGCCCCATGCCCCTCCGCCTAATACGATAGCCTGTGTTTGCTTATGCGAAGACGACATTAATTTAGCTTCTTTTTGTCAGCGTCGGTTTCGGGCACAAAAATATCTGGCAAGGGATGTGCCGCGATACCCTCCTCTTTTAACGCCTCGGATTCTTTTGGCGTCGTCGACCCGTAAATACCACGTGCGGCTTTCTCGCCATAATGAATTGCGCGGGCTTCCTCTGCGAAATTCTCCCCGACATTTTCGCAGGTTTTCCCAATCTCATCGCGAATTTTCGCGGCCATAGCTGTCATCGCTTTGGCGGCGTCCTCCGCACGCGTTTCGGTTTTTCGCGCCGTTTTAACCGCAGGGGCCATGATCGCTTTTTCAACGCGGAATGTTCCGCAGACAGAGCAGCAAAGCAGGCCTGCTTGTGCCTGCTCATCATAATCTGACGAGCTGGAGAACCAGCCTTCAAATTCATGGCTAAATTCGCATATCAAATCATACCGTATCAAACCGAGCTGCCTCGCCAAGCAGGGATACGGCGGCGTGCATTTTCGACCTTCACCTTGTCAAGCTGCGCGCAAATAAAGCCGGGTTCATCATGCCCAAGCTGCGCCGCGACCTCGCCCCAGGGCGTGATAATCATTGACCGCCCCCAAGTTTTGCGACCATCCTCATGATGCCCCCCTTGCGCAGGAGCCAAAATATAAGCACCCGTTTCTATCGCGCGGGCCCGCAGCAAGGTCTCCCAATGGGCTTTACCTGTCGCAACGGTAAAGGCGGCAGGAACAGAAATCATATCAACCTGTGCGCTTGAATATTTCCGATATAAAGCAGGAAAGCGAAGATCATAACAAATCGTCATACCCAAGCGGTGCGCGCCCACATCCGCAATGACAGGCCTATCTCCCGCTTCATAGCTATCCGCCTCGCGGTAGGTTTCTCCCTGCGGAAGTGCGGCCTCAAAGAGGTGGATTTTGTCATATTGCGCCTGCAACCCACCGTCGGGCGAGAAAAGGCAGGACCGATTTGCGATTTTTCCGTCCTCCCGCAAAATCGCCATAGACCCAATCAATAGGTTCACAGACAGCTCCGCCGCGAGTGCGGAGAAAGCCGCAATGCCCGCATCCGCTTCCATTGTCTGGATAGTTTCCCGCAAGGCTTTCGGGTCACGCTGTAGTAAATGCGTCATTTCGGGGGTTGCGATAAATGCCGCGCCCTCGCCCGCTGCCGCACGCACAAGATCGGACGCCGCCGCGATATTGGCAGTTACATCAACGCCAGAGCGCATCTGTATGACGGCAGCCTTCAAAGCCTAAAGACCGAGTAAAGAATCGAGCTTGCCCGAGCGGTCCAGCGCATGAATATCATCACAGCCGCCAATATGTTTTCCATCAATGAAGATTTGCGGGAAAGTGTTGCGGCCAGAGCGGTCATTCATTTCTTTGCGCTTATCGCGGTCCATCGCGGCTGGGATATCTATAAAATCAACACCTTTGCTTTTCAGCAAGTTTTTAGCCCTCACACAAAAGGGACAAAAAGCCTTTGTATACATTTCAACTTTAGCCATGTGACATCCAATTCCTATAAACTCTGTTGGGCCCTATGTAGGGAGCGTGGCGGCTTTTGCCACGCGCGCGAGACAAATTCCATCTACCTGTGCGGCTCCGGCGCGCTTTAAACTGCGCGCGCACGCCTCTAATGTCGCTCCAGTTGTGTAAACATCGTCGATTAAAACGAGATGAGCGCCCTTAATGCGGCCCGCCTGTTTCACGGAAAAGGCGCCGCGGACATTTGCAATGCGCGCCCGCGCGTTAAACCCGCCTTGGCTTTGCGTGCGTTTCGTTCGAAACAGAATGTCAGGCGCAAATTCAGCTGACGTAATTTTCGCGAGAGCCCGCGCCAAGAGGGCGGCTTGATTATATCGGCGCTTAATCAAGCGTGTCGGATGTAGCGGAACTGGAATAAGGCAGTCAGCACCCGCCAATACATCGCGCCCTGCCCTGCGCATTTGCGCCGCAAAACTCGCGAGGCCTTCCGTCCGTCCCCCATGTTTGAACGAGAGCACCAATGCGCGGGAGCCCTCATCATAAACCATTGGCGCGCGGGCATGGTCGCAGACGGGGCGCTTTACCGCGCAGCGCGCGCACAGAGACCCGCCAGGGACCGCATATTCAAAAGGTAACCCGCAGGCCTCGCACCAAGGCGCATCCAGAAAAGTCACATCCGCCCACATACGTTTAGCAATGGGATCTGTCTCCAAAGCTAACAAATCATGGGGCGGCAGCAGCGCATCAATCACGGTTTCGCCTGCAGCCTTGATACGGCGGGCTGCAAATTCACTTAGGCTGTCATCTTGCGCTATTGGCATGAGAATGAGAGTAGCGAAACTCTATGAACACGTCGCCCCCTAAAATATTTAACCCTAAGGCTCAAAGTTTCGCCCGTCGCCGCAGCGCCAAACGCCAAGCCCGGAATGGTCTGTCCTTTCTTTACACGCGCGCGGCAGAGGATGCAGCCTCGCGCCTTGAGGATATCAACCGTCAATTTGCTAAGGCCGTTTTGGTCGGCGAGATTGACGGACGGCAGACAATTGAAAGGCATTTGCCAAATAAGCGACGCCCCGAAACTTTCGGCTATCTGAAAAGCCCCACCGACCTCAGCGGGTCCTATGATTTAATCTTATCTATTTTCGAGCTTCAAAGTGACGACGCTATCCCCGAGACCCTCATAAGGTTTCGGAAACATGTAGCGCCCGACGGATTATTGCTCATTGCCTTTCTTGGCGGGGAGACCCTCACCGAGTTTCGGCAAAGCCTATATGCCGCCGATCAAGAGATTTTGGGCGGCGCAACGGCGCGCATTTACCCGATGGTTGATTATAGCCAATCCGCAATGCTACTTGGGCGAACCGGCCTTGCACTGCCCGTAGTGGACATGGACCGCTTTACCGTTTCCTATAGCAAGCTCTCCAGCCTCATAAATGATCTGCGCGATTTGGGACTTAACAATGTCTTGAGCGCGCGCGACACGAGGCCGCTATCCCGAAACTGGCTAAAGTCATTGCAAGATAAATACACCGCGCATTTCGCGCGAGCCGACGGAAAACTCAACGCGACGTTTGAAATTATCTGGATGACAGGCTGGGCGCCGCATGAGAGTCAGCAGAAGCCGCTCAAACCCGGCAGCGCAAAAATGCGCCTTGCGGATGCCCTGAAAACAGATGAGACTAAGCTTTAATCCAGTTGATAAATGAAGGGCTTTGACAAGGTAAATGGGATATGGCGGGAGAGCCAAATATCAAAACGCTAAACCCGCCGCGTGTCTTTGCATTGGACGTCTTGCGCGTCTTTGCCATTGTCATGATGATTATCTTTCATTTCATTTATGATCTGAAATATTTTGGCTATGTGGCGTGGGACACGCCGCTGGGAAATGGATTTCGGCAGTGGCGCAGTAGCATTGTGTTTTGCTTCGTTTTTGCGATGGGCATTAGCATGGGCCTTGCCCATGGAAAGGGCCGCCGGCCACGCGCCTTCTGGATACGCCTTGGCCAAATTTTTGCCTGCGCCCTCCTGATTTCAGCAGTCACGCTTTTCATGTTCCCTGAGAGCTGGATATATTTTGGCATATTGCATTTCATGGTCATCGCCAGTCTTTTCACATTTGCCCTTGTGCGGCGGCCCTGGTTTTCACTCCTTTTAGGTAGTTTAATCCTAGTCGCTTTCTGGGCAGGCTGGGTGCCTTATGGCTGGCCTATAAATTTAATCTCTGGCCTGCCCGGATATACGGAAGATTTCGCCTCCCCCTTCCCCTGGTTAGGCGTGGCCTTTATCGGAAGTTTCATCGGCCAGCGCCTTGCGACTGACGCGAATTTCAACGCAAAAATATCCTGCTGGAAACGCGGCGGCTGGCTAGGCAAACTCATAGGCTTTGCAGGCCAGCGAAGCCTCTCCATTTATATGCTGCATCAACCCGTTTTATTTGGTTTGATCCTCTCCGCGCGACTTCTCTTTTGAACAAATGGCATAATTTTTCGTGCGCAAAACTGTGCGCTTAAATCGCAATTGCCGTTTTTCATCCGCTTGCGCCTGCGCCCATTCCACACCCAGCCGCGCGGCATAGTGAAGCGCTGTACGCTGGCCGACTTCTTGCGCCCCGAGCGCGAGGGCCTGCGCGCGCTTATGTTTGGGGATATCATAATGCGGATGGCTCGCCTTTGGCGGTGCTTGAAACCAACGCCGCTCCATACCCAGCCTGTCCGCCATGAGATGTAGCTCCGCCAGATTATCGGCAATCATGTGGCACATGATATAGCCGCGAAAGGGGTGGCGGGCAGTATCAACATAGACGCTCATATAAGTGGATTACTGCAGCGACAAACTCTGCACAAGTCACGAATGAAACCTGTCGCCTGCCAAATTTATCTCCCTTTTGCATCCCGGCCGATAAAGCGCTAAAGCCCTGTCCTCGGATAAATCATCGGTCCGAGAAGAGGGAGAGCGTCTTGGACACCATCACGTTAAAATCAGAACCGCTATCGAAACGCGGACATCGCCGTTTGCGCCGAAATCTCTTCGAAGCTTTTTCCGATTCCGCGCGCGCCCAAGGCAAATCCAAAACTATTCTCACCGACGGGGACGGGCG
>CALLBD010000033.1 GCA_938001915.1 uncultured Caulobacterales bacterium
GCACTGCGCACCGAGAGAATGACGAGATCAGACGCGCGGCATTCTTCAGGGACTTCGGACGGGCTTTGCAGGATAGATATTTTCCAAGTCCCAATTTGTGCGCGGCAGGCCAGCGCATCACAAAGCGCGATTCTATCGTCATAAGGCGCCCATTCTGCTCCCGTCAGCCCTGCGCGCTGGGCGAATTGCTCTCGGCCATAACGATCAGACCTGCGGGTCCCGACAAATAAAACGGGCGCAGCCTCACTTGTCTCGGGCCGTTCCCAAAAAGCGACCTTGCCCTCTTCGGACACACGCAAATCGGGGGTCGCAGCTGTCCCCCACCCGGCAAAAGCGATGACGATACAGCCGAGGCCAATACCCCGCCATGCGCGGCGGGCCATGCAAAGCGCGACAAAACCCAGAGCATAGACAGGCAAAACCCATTCTGGCGCGGCTCCGATATAGGCCATCGGGCTTGGCCATCCCGCCACCCAATCCGCGGCCCGCAATATTGGCTCGAGCGATTTACCCATCAAATAAAGCGGCGCGCTTTCTAATCCAAATGGCATGGCGAGCAGCGACACAACAGCGAGCGGCATCACAAAGAGTGAGAATAAAGGCATAGCCAACAAATTTCCGGCAAAGCCATATTTCGCAAATCGGTTAAAATGAAACAGCGCAAAACCGCCCGTCGCCAATCCCGCAACAAAGCTGGTGACGCTTAGGGAGGACATAAAATCAGCCATTCGCCGCAACAGGCTTCGCCGCGAATAGGCGGGACGAATAGCCTGCCAGGCCTGATACACGGCCACCAGCGCTATCACGGCGGCGAAGGACATTTGAAAGCCAACAGAGATGAGACTCTCTGGATGCAGCGCCAAAGTAATCAGGGCCGCCACAGAGACAGACCGCATCGACACGGCACGGCGGTCCAAAATAATCGCCAAAAAGAAAATAGATGACATCACCCATGCACGCTGCGTCGCCACAGAAGCGCCTGACAAAATCAAATAGAATGTCGCCGCCGCGATGGCGGCCATGGCCGCAAATTTCCTTACATCATAGCGGCGCGACAGCGGCAGAATACAAGCCAGGATAAAAGCTACCCCTGAATAGGTCCCGCCCGCCAGCAGCGCCATATGCAATCCCGAAATCGCGAGAATATGCGCCAACCCAGCAATGCGCAAATTCTCCGTCTGCTCTGCGGGGATGAAACGCCTAACGCCCGTCATCAGTGCGGCTTGCAGACCCGCTGTTTTCTCTGGCGAGGCGGCCATAACGCGGTCAGCCAGACCATATCGCCAGCGCACAACCGCGCGGCGAACGGAATCCCATGTTCCCAGTTCCACATTCGCTTGGCGCTGCGGCGCGCCGTATCCAAAGCCATAACCTCCAATGCCTTTGAAATAAGCGGCTTGCCGAGGACTATACCCGCCCGGCACGACGGGACTAGGCGGGGCTTTGGCCGCGACAAGCCAGTTGATGGTCGCGCCGGCTTCTATGGGCGGCTCTGGTGCTTTGGTGACGCGGATGCGCAAGGTTTCTGGCTGCCGCGCCTCTGCCATGCGGTCCACCGAAGAAAGCTCAACGACATAGCGTTCACTATTTCCCGATTTTTCAATCGCACTCACCCAGCCTTCGATACGGTAGGTGCGTTCCTGTTGCGGTAGGCGCGGGGTATCTGCGGCGCTCACATGCCAAACGGAGCGTCCAACCCCAAGGATCATCATCAGGAGTAACCCAAACAGCCCAGCGCCCCTCCAGAGCTTATGCTGAAAGATAGCCCAAGGTGCGGCGGCGAAGATACAAAGACAAATGACTTTCCAAACCGCAGGCTCCACGGGCCAAGAAAAATAGATGGCAATGCCAATCGCAAAGGCGATAACGCCCGAATTAAACCCAGGATAAATCGCCAGTTCCGAAAGAGTTTTGGACGGCCTTAACTTCAGCGGTAGAATGTGCTGAAACCCCTTCCAAAAATGCCTATTCACCTTTGCCATCACATGCCATAGAGCGCGCAAATAGCGGAATAAATCAAGTCGAAAGTCGCCCCACTTAATGAACAAACCTGTCGTCACACGTTTTGCCCCTTCCCCCACTGGCTATTTGCACATTGGCGGCGCGCGGACAGCTTTGTTTAATTGGTACTTCGCTAAGAAAATGGGCGGGACGTTCCGCCTCCGTGTAGAGGACACCGACCGCGCGCGAAGCACGGATGACGCCACCGCCGCTATTTTGAAAGGCATGAGCTGGCTGGGCCTCAAGGCGGATGATGAGATTATCTATCAAAGCCAAAATGCCGAGGCCCATGTCGCCGCCGCAAATGCCTTACTGGAAAAAGGCTTGGCCTATAAATGCTACCAAACGCCTGACAAAGTTGAGGCGTTGAAAACTGACGCCCGCGAACAGAACCGCGCCTTCCGTAGCCCCTGCCGTGATAAGGATGAGGACCAAGATTTGCCCTATGCGGTACGTTTCCGTGTACCCGAGGGCGAAACGACAATTCATGACCATGTCCAAGGCGATGTGACCTGGCAGAATGAAAACTTTGACGACCTAGTTTTACTGCGCGCCGATGGCACGCCGACCTATATGTTAGCGGTTGTTGTCGATGATCATGACATGGGCGTCACCCATGTCATTCGCGGTGATGACCATCTCATCAATGCGGGACGTCAGACGCAGCTTTATAATGCCTTAGGCTGGGACGTGCCCGAATGGGCGCATGTGCCGCTCATTCACGGCCCCGACGGGAAGAAACTCTCGAAACGCCACGGGGCATTGGGTGTGCATGCCTATGAAGGTCTAGGTTACCTACCAGCGGGCCTACGCAATTATCTTATGAAACTGGGCTGGAGTCATGGCGACACGGAAGTTTTTTTGGATGAAGATGAGC
Organism: uncultured Caulobacterales bacterium; assembly: GCA_938001915.1. Taxonomy (GTDB): domain Bacteria; phylum Pseudomonadota; class Alphaproteobacteria; order Caulobacterales; family Maricaulaceae; genus Litorimonas. The sequence continues at coordinate 2,879 of CALLBD010000033.1, forward strand.
TGACGCAGGCTTTCTCCCTAGGCGGTATCAACAGCTCCCCCGCTCGTCTCGATTTTGACAAGATGGGTTTCATCAATGCGCAACATATGGCGGCCACGGACGAGGCCACACTATTATCAGCCGCACTTCCCTTCCTGGAAAAAACAAATGAAGGTCCGCTTTCTGACGCTGTCAAAACCCGAATTCTGACGGGCATGGGATCACTCAGCTCGCGATCAAAAACCTTGATTGAGCTGGCTGACCAAGCCCGCTATTTAATGGATATACGCCCTATCGAAATCACAGGCAAAGCCGCAAAGCCCCTGAAACGCGAAGGCGCAATTGACCTGCTCGGCGCTTTGACACAGGCTCTAAAATCTAGCAAAGAGCGGGAATGGACGTCGGAGGCCTTACAGGCCCTACTGACGAACTTTGCGGAAGAACGTGAAATTGGTTTCGGACGTGTTGGACAACCTGTCCGAGCGGCACTTACCGGAGGCTCGCCCTCACCTGACCTCTCACTCGTTTTGGCTCTCTTGGGCGAAGATGAGGTCATAGGTCGTTTGGACGATGCAATCGCGACCTTCTCAAAGACTTAAAATAAAAAGGTAATATGATGGAAAATAAAATCACACAAACTGGCACGGCCCAAATGGTGATTGAGGGCAAGAGCTATGACCTGCCCATTCTTAAAGGCAGCCTCGGCGCCCCTGGTGTGGATGTCCGCTCACTTTACAAACAGTCGGGACATTTCACATTTGACCCTGGCTATACGTCAACATGTTCAACTGAAAGCCAAATTACCTTTATTGACGGCGGCGAAGGCCAGCTGCTCTATCGCGGCTATGACGTTGAAAAACTCGCAGAAGAATCAAACTCTCTCGAAGTGGCCTATCTTCTGATTAACGGCGAATTGCCCAATGCAGAAGAATATAAGACTTTCAAACAGACGATCACAAATCATACGATGCTTCACGATCAAGTAGAGAGTTTCTTCCAAGGTTATCGCCGCGACAGTCACCCAATGGCAATGCTGACGGGTACGGTTGGGGCTTTGTCTGGATTTTACCATGATGACCAACACACCACTGAAGATGAAGCACGTAATCTCGCTATTCACCGTATCATCGCAAAAATCCCAACTCTAGCAGCCCGGTGCTACAAATATCGTGTCGGCCAACCGCACGTTTTCCCGCAAAACAATTTGTCCTATGCAGGTAACTTCTTGCGGATGTGTTTTGCGGTGCCGGCCGAAGAATATGTCGTCAATCCCATCATTGAACGTGCGATGGATAAGATATTTATCCTACACATGGACCATGAACAAAATGCGTCGACCTCTACGGTTCGCCTTGCGGGCTCATCGGGCGCAAATCCATATGCCTGTATCGCGGCGGGTACAGCTTGCCTCTGGGGGCCGTCTCATGGCGGCGCTAATGAAGCGGCTTTAAACATGCTCAAGGAAATTGGGACAGTTGATCGCATTCCTGAGTTCATTGCACGCGCGAAAGATAAATCTGATCCGTTCCGCCTGATGGGCTTTGGTCACCGTGTTTATAAAGCGACTGACCCACGCGCACGTGTCATGCGCCGCACGACGCATGAGGTGTTGGGTGAGTTAGGTATTACGAATCCTGTTCTTGAAGTTGCGATGGAACTCGAAAAAATCGCGACGAATGAAGAGTATTTCGTCAAACGCGGCCTCTATCCGAATGTCGACTTCTATTCAGGCATCGTGCTTTCGGCGCTCGGCTTCCCAACAGATATGTTCACAGTCCTCTTTGCGCTTGCGCGGACAACAGGTTGGATTTCCCAGTGGAATGAAATGCTTGAAGATCCAAGCCAACGTATTGGGCGTCCGCGTCAGTTGTATTCAGGTGCAACGCTACGCGACTTCGTTCCAATGGACAAAAGATAAGCTGACGAATTAAGCCAACCGGTTTAAGATAGCCTGCGCCGCTTTCGCGCTGGCTGTCATATCTCTTGGGCCACGCATTTGATCGGTCTGCGCTATCAACGCGTCACGCATTGTGGCGCGATTTTTTTTGTCTTTGAAATAGGGGGACAGAGCTTGGGATAAGGCGTCCCCTGTAAGCTCATTTTGAATAAATTCTGGCATGAGGGCCTCCCCCGCCGCGATATTCACAAGAGAGATATAATCAAGCGTCACCATGCGGTTTACAATCGCATAGCTCAAAGCACTTAAGCGGTAGCCAACCACAGTGGGTACGCCCGCACAGGCCAATTGGGTCGTAACAGTTCCCGAACACGCCAGAGCGGCCGTGGCGCAGGCCATAGCGTCTAATTTCATCGCTTCGGGAAGGAATATAATCTCGTTCAAACGCATGTCCTCTGCGGCCGCCGCACCCACATCTTCGGCGACCGACGTTGAGACAGGGCTGATGACAGCCAAATCTGGAATGTCCCGTTGCAAGGCCACAACCGCATCAGCGAACGGTCTCGCAAGTCGTTTTATCTCCGACTTCCGACTCCCGAGGAAAACAGACAATATCGGCCTATCGTATAAACCATAGGCATCTCGAATAGCCTGAGGGTCGCCCGCACGGTAATCCGTGTCAAAAATCGCATTGCCCACAAAAGATGTAGAAAGCCCCAACGGCGTGAAATATTGCGCCTCAAAGGGATGCAGCGTCAACAATTCGTCAAACAAGCGCGCTACCCGTTTTGCCCGCGATGGCCGCATGGCCCAAACTTGGGGCGCGACATATTTAATCAGGGTTTGATCAAAACCGCGTTTCCGCAAACGTTCAGCCAGGCGGATCATGAAGCCATAACTATCTAGGCAAATCACGACATCTGGTTTTGCAGCCTCTATGCGATCGGTTGCCTCGGCTATTTTTCGGTAAATTAGCGGGAGTTTCTTTAGGGCTTCCGTGATGCCCAAAATCGCGAGACCGTCAATTTGCATCTGGCTCGGAATACCCACGGCTTGCATGCGCGGGCCGCCGATCCCTGCGAGTGTTACGTCTGGCCGCACCGCCCGCAATTCTGTGGCGAGATCCGCCCCGAGCTGATCTGCGGAGGGCTCGACTGCGATCAGATAGATCTTCATGGAGCCTTTGGAAGACCCGCAATAAACAACCCGGCTTCATCTGCGAGGCGTATAGTTTCATCTCGTTCGATGACAAAAGCGCCGCCAGCTTCGGCAACGATACCTGCCAATCCCGCCTCTGCTGCGTGCTTGACAGTGGCGGGCCCCAAGGTCGGTAAGTCGACGCGTAAATCCTGTTCAGGCTTGACGATTTTTGCCAGAACGCCCTGCCGATTCTCTGGCGTGCCCCGCAAATCCTCGGGTAAATTCAGGAGCCTTATGAGCATGGCATCTGTGCCCTCTTGCGCTTCAACGGCGAGCGTCACACCGCCTGCAACGACGGCGGCTTGCCCGATGTCAAGCGCACCTATAGCCGAAGCGATTTTACACGCTTCTAACGCGTCATCTCTATGCGCGCTCGTCAAAGGGACATTACCAATTACACCTTCGGTGAGCATCAAATCTGCACATACCTCTTGGGGCGAAATTATCGAAAAACCTTCGGACTCAAACAACCCCAAAACATGACGCATCAAGGAGTCGTCACCCTGACCCGCGGCGCGAATTGTACCTGGCAAATGGCGCATTGCCTTTAGATCTGGTTTCAAACGTTTAAAATCTGGTCGTTTTACAATCCCGGCGAAACAGACATGCGTACAGTCGGCTTTCTTAAGGCGGCGGATCATTTTTCCAAACTGCCCTAAGCGAAGACGCTCGGCATCTTGAAACGCTTGGGTCGAAGCAAAAGGGTCGAGCGCGAGCACAAGGGATAATGTACCCGCTTCCTGCGCAGCAGCCCCAACATATTCAGGCAGTCTACCGCCACCCGCGATAAGGCCAATACGCATCTTAACCACCATGCTTCGGCATACAAAGAGACCGATTTGACGCGGCGCGTATAAAGGCCACAATCTCTTCGACCAAATCGAAATTCCCATAAAGAGCCGACGCATCATCTAGGCGTTCAGCAAAAGTGCCCTCTTGCGCGAATAACAGACGATAGGCGGCGCGTAATTCTCGTATTTGCTCACGCGTAAAGCCTCGGCGTTTTAGCCCCACGACATTCATTCCCGCCATATGCGCAGGATTCCCCAGAACGAATCCATAAGGGATAACATCCTTAAGAACGGTCGCCATACCGCCGACAAACGCATGATCTCCGATGCGCGTATGTTGATGGATGGCACAAAGCCCGCCCAGCGTTACATGATTTCCAATCGTGACATTGCCGCCAATTTGGGCACCATTAGAAACAATGACATTATTTCCCATTTGCCCCTCATGGGCCAAATGTGTACCGACCATAAAGTAGCAATCATGCCCAATGCGGGTAATTGGTTTTCCAATATCTGTACCAGGGTGGATATTGACGTTCTCTCTGAATGTGCACCTGGGTCCAATCTCAATACCGACGTCACCGCCTTGATGCTTAAGATCTTGTGGCTCATATCCCATCGACACAAAAGGAAAGAGGCGGCACGCGGCACCAATTTTTGTGTTTCCAGACAAGTTCACATGCCCCTTTAATTCGACGTTATCGCCAAGCTTTACGTCCGGCCCAACAATACAATAGGGGCCGATTTTGACACCTTTTCCAAGTTCGGCCTGAGGGTCAACAATCGCCGTGTTATGAATATCTACTGTCATAAAAATATCTTACAGGCTCATTTGCGCGGCGGCAAATTTGACCTCCGCGGCAAGCGCTCCATCGACCTCTATTCGGCCCTCAAATTTGAAAAACCCGCGGCGAGCCCGCATGAGGTCAACATGGACCTCCATTACGTCTCCCGGTTTAATAGCGCGTCGGAATTTTGCTTGCTCAACGCCCGAAAACCCTATGAATGAACCCTCTTCGTCGGCTCCGTTTAAACCCAAAATAAGTGAGCCTGCTTGCGCTATCGTTTCAATAAGTAAAACCCCTGGCATAATCGGAAAGCCGGGGAAATGACCCTGAAATACAGGCCAGTCTGGGCTCACAAGCGTCTGCGCATGTAGCTGTGTCTCAGTCGCTGAAATTACACGTTCAATAAAGAGCATCGGGTCTCGGTGCGGCAGAATTTCCATGACGGCCTGACGATCAAGAGGAAAAGGCTGCGGCGTTACACGGCTCATTATTTTTTCACCAATTTCTTCAAAGCCACAACGGTGCGCATATGTTCTTTCACAGGCATAGCCGGGATACCCGAATACATTTCACCTGCAGGTATATCGGACATCACGCCGGCCGAAGCCGCGACGATGGCACCATCCCCAACAGTAATATGATCAGCCAGACCAGCGCGCCCCCCAAAGCGGCAGTTTTTACCGATGACGCAGCTCCCAGATATACCCGCATGTCCCGCAATCATGGTGCCTTCACCAATGAAAACATTATGAGCAATTTGTACGAGGTTATCGATTTTAACATCTTTGCAGATAATGGTGTCGTCCAATTGCCCGCGGTCGACACAGCTATTTGATCCAATATGCACAGCGTCATGCATGATGACGCGTCCTAAATGCGGAATGTTAAAAACGCCTTGCGCGTCCTCAACAACGCCGAAGCCAGAGCCTCCGATAACGGCGCAGGATTTAATATGACAGTTATCGCCCATGACCGTAAATGACACACGGGCCAAAGGCTCGATTATACAAGTTTTCCCGATTGTAACGCTGTCATCAATCACGCAATGCGCGCCGATTTTTGACCCTGCGCCAATCGAAACATTTTCACCGATAATGGCCGTCGGGTGAACGTTTGCCGTTTTATGAATCTTGGACGCGTGCGAGTTATTTTGGCGCACACGCACCATCTCATGGCTCAACCGTGCAAATGCAGCACGAGGGTTTTCGGTCACAAGGGCGATCATACCCGTATTCGCAACAAAGGGCGCCAACGCTTTTGTCGTGAGGCAAGCGGTGGCCCGGGCCGTTTCAAGTTGATTTTTACGGCGCTTATTCGCGAAAAATGTAACGCTACCTGGCTGGCTGGTGAGGAGCGCAGAGGGCCGCTCAATCATATCATCGCCCGCGCCTGGCACTGGGAGGTCACTCCCAATATTTGCCGCTAATTCGGAGAGCGAGATTGGGGCACGCAAACTGTAAAAATTCTCATCAATCATTGGAAATCTATACCCCGTAATTTCCTTGCGCCTATATAAAAAGAGCCAGAAAGAGACATAACTCTCTTCCCAGCTCCGAAAGTTCTAATGTTGAACGCCTCAATTGCGCTATACCAAAAGGTACTATCCCTTACGTGGTAAACGCTCGCGAGTCACAGGTACCGTTTTTAGTTGATTATTCAAACGCGAAATAACCACGTCAGTTACATCGGCGGGACCGCCGTAAATGACGAGCGATTTCTCAAGCACAACATCAGCATTTCGCTCCTTAGCGATATTATTAATGATTGTGCCGAGGCGCTTATTGATCTGTCCAATCGCTTTAGCTTCTGTGATTTTGAGCTCTCGCTCTGTGTAATATTGCTCAACTTGCAGCTTTTGCTGGTCGGCTTGCAGCGATTTAGCTTGGGCTTGCAAGGAGGCGTCAGACCGAAGCTCCTCTACACTTGTTTTGGTTTTCATTTGTGCCTGTAAAGACTTCGCTTTTGTTTCAAGCGGCGACCGCTTTGCTTTCATCTCCGAGCCTGCAGAGGTGTAGATCGCCTCTAATTGGCGGGCCACATGTTGCCCCACAATTGAGTCTTTCATGACCTTTTGGGTATCCACAACGAGAATCGTTGATTGTGCAAATGAAGTGCTAGCAAAAGCGACAGCGACGGCAAAGCCTGCTGCGATGCGCATAAATGTACGATTTAACATATTAGAACCTTGTTCGAGTTGTAAACTGAAATGACTTCCTATCGTCATAGGGTTGTTGAACTATCGGTTTTGTGAAGTCAAAACGGATAGGGCCAAATGGACTCTCCCAAAAAATACTTATCCCTGCGGTAACACGGGGGTCTAGACCATCCTCCGTACGCTCACAGAAAACACCTGCAACCATTATCCCCTCACAGGAGTCTCCCACATTAAATAGATCACTTGGACCGCCATCGGCAAATCCAGTAATCACATTAAACTGATCGGACTCATCAAGGAGACCGACAGTTCCCGCCTCTACGAAGACGCTGCCCAATAGAGAGGCAATGCCGAGCGGGAAACTGACTTCTGCATTCGCTAGCGCGAAGGCATTCCCACCGAGGGCGCCATTACGGAATTCTACGACTTCATCGCCCGGATTTTCAGTTTGGAACGTCAAAATACGAGGACCGACGCCAGCATTATCAAAGCCGCGGAATTCAAAATTACCTTTGAAATATCTATCATTAATAGCGACTGTATCATCGCCCCAGCCGCGGATGTAACCACCAGACAAGGACGCCGACGCGATAACGTCCTTGTACAGGCCTTTGTAGAAATTCGCACGAAGGTCTGTGCGAAGATAACGCACATCCCCGCCGATACCCGCTAAATCTTGGCTCAAGCTAAAGTCAAATCCGCCTGTTGGCGTGATCGGGTCATTTCGACGGTCCCAGGTGAAGGAATATCCGAATATAGAAGACAAACGACCGCCGAGTTGCTCACATAAAGATAGGAGGTTTCGCGTGCTTGACGTCGTTGTACCGCCCACGCCCTGCCCTGCTAGAATGGCCGGACACTGATCTTGTTGGGGAAACTCAATATCTTCCTGACGTAGCGTATAGCGGCCGTTAAACCGCGTAAATTCTGTCAATGGGAATGCAAAACTGATCTGACCACCCGTACGGCTCTGGCGGAATTGCGCTTCTTCAATCAAGTCAATCGTAACATCAAAGAGGTTCACGCTGGCAGCCAAATTCCGTCCCAAGAAGCGCGGCTCAGTGAAACGGAGGTCAATCTCTCGGCGGTTAGAAGACGCCCGAATGACAAAACTCATAAGCTGCCCGCGTCCGCGAAGGTTACGCTGCGTAATTGATAAATCGACCAAGAACGCATCCGCAGAGGAGAAGCCTGCTGAGAAAGACAGTTCGCCAGTTGGCTGTTCTTTGACGGCGACTTCGACAACAGCTCTGTCTGGTGCAGACCCTTGCGTCTCGGTGATTTCGACGTCTTCAAAGAATCTTAGCGACCGAACGCGGGAGCGCGACCGCTCTAATAAAATCCGGTTAAATGCGTCTCCCTCGACAAGCTCCATTTCGCGCCGGATGACCGAGTCGAGCGTGGTTGTGTTTCCCACGATGTCAATCCGTTCGATATAGGTCCGCTGACCTTCAATGACATTGAAGACCATATCCACTGTTTTCGTGTCGCGGTTGCGGTTAATTTGTGGCTGGATATCCACGAACGCATAGCCGCCGATACCTGCGGCGAAGTTCAGGCTATCTATGGCGTCCTCAACGCGGCTCGCATTATAAATTTCACCTTTTCGGAATGGGACGAGGTTTTCAAGAAAATCCTCATTTAAAGAATCGAGTTCCGTTTCAACGGAGATATCGCCCCAACGATATTCATCTCCTTCGTCCACAGTGAATGTGATGTAAAAATCTTCCTGATCTGGCGTGAGTTCCGCGACAGCAGATACAACTCTGAAATCCGCAAAGCCACGGTTCGTGTAGAAAGTTCGAAGTTGCTCTTGGTCGAATTGAAGACGGCCTGGGTCATAATTGTCGTTCGAGCTAAAGAATTTATACCAGCTGGACTCCGTTGTCGCCATTTCTTTGCGGAGGCGGCGATCTGGGAATTCTGCGTTGCCGATGATATTAATCCGCTTCACCCCAGTTACAGGACCTTCGGTAATTTCAAAAATCAAATCCACGCGGTTTTGCGGCTGCTGCACAACTTTGGGCTCAACGGTCGCTGCAAAACGGCCAGACTGGCGGTAAAGCTCAATAATCCGGGTCACATCTTCTTGGACATTCGCCCGCGTAAAGATGGCGCGCGGCTCGGCAGCGATTTCATCGGTAATTTTATCACTTTTCAGGGATTTATTTCCCTCCAGAATCACGCGGTTGATGATCGGGTTTTCAATGACAGAAACCAATACGTTACCATCTCGCGGATCAATAGATACGTCGGCGAATAGGCCTGTTGAATATAGCGTTTTGATAGAGGTATCGAGGCGCGTCTCTGAATAAGGGTCGCCCGGCGCAAATAAGAGATAAGAAGCAACCGTGTTAGCTTCAATCCGCTGATTACCTTGAACTTGAATAGTTTTAATCAGGGTTGGGGGGGCGTCTTGAGCCACCGCAACAGAGCTTATGGATAATGACCCCAAGATGAGGAAACTTGCCGCAAGCGCTAGACGCCAAATCGATAAAACTGCGAGGTGAAACTTCATAACTTATCCAGCTGAGGCTATGATACTGCCGACGTAACCAACATCATTGATTGTCAGCACAACAAAAAGGGTCAGTAAGACCGCAAACCCAATTTTAAACCCAAACTCCTGTTTTTCTTGACTCAAAGGCCGTCCAACAACGGCTTCATAGCCGTAATAGACTAGATGTCCACCATCCAGCACGGGCAATGGCATTAAATTAGCGAAACCTAACGCAATTGAAATGGAAGCCGCTAAAAATGCCATCCTCAGCGCCCAAGCCTTTAATTTGACACTCAGCGCCACGTCAGCCTTGGCGGTATCTACGGCAACCTTACCCGTTACAGTCGCAATTTTTACAACACTTCCTAGCTGCTTACCATCCTCTTTGCCCTTGAATATTCTTGCGAGATAGACGCCCGTCGACCCCAGAATTTCCCCTGTCTGACTAAACCCATAAGCTAGCGCCTCAATTGGCCCCTCAACTGAGTCGACGCCTGTTTTCCCTTGCGTCAAACCAACACCCACCAATCCGACCTTGGACAACCCACCAATCTCGTCACGGATTTCAGTACGTTCTGGCGTTACATAGAGCGTGATTTCTTGGCCATCACGTTCAACAATCGCTTCAATTTTTGAATCGCTTCTTAAGCGGATATATTGCGACGCTGCAGAAATACTCGTCATCGCCTTACCATCCAGCGAGAGAATATTATCGCCAACCTCAAACCCAGCGGCGGCGGCGGGCGTGTCGGGGCGCACCTCGCTAACCTGCGGCGTGGCGAATTGAATACCTACCGACCAAGCAATGACGGCAAATAGAAATATTGCGAGAATGAAATTTGCAAGCGGACCCGCTAATACGACTAGCGCCCTTTGCCAGACAGGACGAAAATGAAAAATATCATCAATCGCCGGGCCATCGGGCTTGGCCTCATATTCGGCTTTAAGTTCTTCTAATTTCTGCGTATCAGGATTGCTCGCCGCGCCTGCATCTCCAGAAAATTTTACATATCCGCCAAGGGGAATTCGCGCCACAACCCATTCCACGCCAGCCTTGGAAGTACGGCGCCAAATCGGCTTTCCGAAGCCAATGGAAAATCTGTCTACGGCAATACCAAAAAACCGCGCAACCGAGTAATGCCCAAGCTCATGAAAAAAGACGAGAAAGGATAGCACCAGAACAAAGCTGAACACTGCAATAAGCGTGAGCGTTACTCCTGTCAGCATAACTTCCCCAAATTGGACGGTGCGATCTCATTCCCGCATGAGCTCCTGTTATTGGGATGCCGCAAACTGGGCATGCTTACAAGTTTACAATATGCTCATCTACAGTGCGCCGCGCGTGTCTATCCAGCGCTATAACAGCCTGCGCATCCGAAGGCGCGCCGCTAAAACAATCCGCCTTTGCGTGCGTATCCAAAGCCCTTTCAACAAGCGCCGCGATACCGAGAAAGGGTATCTTTCCATCCAAAAATGCTGCGACGGCCTGTTCATTTGCCGCATTCAAAACGCAAGGGGCCTGGCCGCCCGCTTCAAGCGCCTCGCGCGCGAGACGCAGTGCAGGAAATTTCACAGTATCAGGTTCAAAGAAGGTCAGCCCGGAAATCTTCGCAAAATCTAACCGCTGAACTGGTGCAGAGATGCGTTTCGGCCATCCCATAGAATAGGCAATCGGCGTGCGCATATCAGGACTGCCCATTTGGGCCAGAACAGATCCATCTATATATTCCACCATCGAATGAATGATGGATTGCGGATGAACAATAACGTCTATCTCGCCGCTTGGGCGATCAAACAGCCAACTGGCCTCAATCAATTCGAGGCCTTTATTCATCAAGGTCGCAGAATCGATACTGATTTTTGCCCCCATTGACCAGACAGGGTGATTGAGAGCGTCTTCCCGTGTGACAGATTTAAGGGCCTCAAGAGACGCCGTTCGGAACGGACCACCCGACGCCGTCAAGATAAGGCGGCGCACCCCCGCTCTCTCGTCCTCTAAGACTTGGAAAATTGCATTATGCTCAGAATCGACAGGCAGCAACTTCGCGCCAGACGCCTTAACAGCGGCCATAAAAGTCTCGCCCGCGCAAACAAGGCATTCCTTATTCGCCAGGCCTACGTGATTGCCTTGTTGAACGGCGGCGAGCGTTGGCTCTAAGCCCGCCGAGCCAATAATGGCGGCCATTGTAAAATCCGCTGAACGGCGCGCTGCCTCTATCACGCCGGCGGGTCCGAACCCTGTTTCAACCCCCGCTCCTGCCAATTTTTCCTTCAGCGCCTTCGCACTATCTTCGTCGGCCAAAGCCACAAACTCCGCGCCAAATTCCAAGGCTTGCTCAGCAATGAGGTCGGCGCTTTTATTCGCTGTCAGCGCAACAACCTTATAGGTTCCCGGCGCAGCGCGGCGGATGATATCCAGCGTATTTTTTCCGATCGAGCCGGTTGAGCCTAATACTGAAATAGTTTTCGTCATTAGCTCGGCCAAACACCTGGGAACAGAAAGAGGATAATAGCCACACCTATAATTGCGGCCATTAGGCTATCCAAACGGTCAAGCAAGCCGCCATGACCAGGCATGAGCCCCCCAGTATCTTTAACATTCAAGCTGCGTTTCACACCCGATTCAAACAAGTCACCCGAAACCGACAGAATGGCGATGGGCAGCGCTAGCAAAACACCCGATACCCAACCAATTCCAACCAAATGACCGAATAGAGCGCCCAAAAGAACCGCCAGTAGCTGCCCAGAGAAAAACCCAGACCAAGTTTTATTGGGAGAGAGCTTCGGCGCTAATTTAGGCCCGCCAAAAATCGAACCGCCGAAATAAGCACCGACATCGGCGCCAATGACGCAGGCAATCACGAATAATAAGCGCTGAAAGCCGACCGTATCAAAGCCGATATCATTCCCCCGCAACCCAATCATCAAAAGTGTAGGAATGAAAATATAGAACACACCCAAGGCGGCCCAAATTATCCGCGCGTTCTTTCTCTCGGAGGGCCGCAATGCTTGAACGCCGATGACAGCCAAGGCCGTGGCAAAAATAGTCATAACGGCGAAAAGGGGCTTAGTTTGAACGACATAGATTACGCCGGCTATCAAACCAATAATAGGCACAGAATATGCGGGTAGCGCTGGCGATGGATCGCTCATACGCACCCACTCAAAGAGCATTCTTCCTCCAAACAGGCCCGCGAGCGCTGCCCAAAGCCAACCGCCAAAATAAAAAGGGGCGAGGCAAAGCAGAACCATGCCAATCGCTGAAATTGCGCGGACACCCACCCCAGAAAATTTTGGTTTTTGGATGGGTGCCTCAGCCATTCTAGGCCACTTCCGACGTGTCTAAATTGCCAAACCTGCGCGTGCGCAAATTAAACTCAGATATAGCGGCCTGAAGATCACCAACAGAATAGTCGGGCCAAAGAACATCCGTGAAAACAAATTCAGCATAAGCGGACTGCCAGAGGAGGAAATTGCTTATTCTCTTCTCGCCCGATGTCCGAATGACTAAGTCAACCTCCGGCAATCCTGCCGTGTCTAAGAATTGACCAAACTCTGCCTCAGTCATATCCTCGAAATCATATCCTGCCGCCGCAGCTTTCGCGAGCGCCCGTAAAACCTCGTCTCGTCCGCCATAATTAAATGCGATATTCAAGTAAAAGTCTGTGTTCTCTTGGGTTGTCTCTTCAACGCGGTTAATCAAGGACAGCAAATCGGACGTTAATCCTTTGCGAGACCCCAATATCCGAACCCGCACATTGCGGCGATGAAGGGTCTCCAAATCGCTCTCAACATATTCGCGCAAGAGATTAAACAGCGCCGCTATTTCAGCTTTTGGGCGGGTCCAATTTTCCGTGGAAAAACTATAGAGCGTTAGGCACTTCACACCAATCTCTGACGCGCCTTCGACAACACGCCGCACGGTTTTAACACCTTGCGTATGTCCAAAAACACGAGGTCGATGCCGCGCACGTGCCCACCGACCATTACCATCCATAATAATCGCGATATGCGCCGGCATGCCGGAATATGTCGGCGTTGCCGCCATCTAAACCTGCATAATCTCTGCGGATTTGGTTTCGAGTGTTTTCTCGATTTCCGCAATGACTGCATCTGTTGCCTTCTGCGTATCAGCCTCATGTGCTTTTCGCTCATCTTCGCTCATACCGTCTTTCTCGGCTTTTTTAAGCGTTTCCATGGCATCTCTGCGAACGTTACGGACGGCAATTTTCGCGTTCTCGGAGTAGCTTCCCGCGATTTTCGTGAGATCACGACGACGCTCTTCTGTGAGTGGGGGCATCGGAATTCGTAACGTCTGTCCGTCTACGACAGGATTGATCCCAAGGTTAGACTGCCGCAGTGCTTTTTCCACGGCTGCGACTTGCGTTTTATCCCAAACGCTGACGACCAGCATACGCGCTTCAGGTACACTTACATTGGCGACTTGGTTTAGCGGCATCTCTGAGCCATAGGCCGAGATGGTAATATTGTCGAGAAGCGCGGTATTGGCGCGGCCCGTACGCAGACCAGAAAACTCTGTTCTGAGAGCAGCAACGGCGCCATCCATACGCTTGCGGTAATCCGCAACATCAAAATCAACGGCCATTTGGCCCTCCTTCATTTCAATCCAGTCTAACCGCCATAAATGGCAAAATCAGGACCCGATTGTGGTACATATGCCCTTTCCTGCCATCACACGGTCAAAACCGCCCGGGTCAGCAAGAGAGAACACTATAATTGGGATATTATTCTCCCGCATCAAGGTCACAGCAGACGCATCCATAACACGCAAGTCATCTGACAGGACCTTATGATAGGTCAACGTGTCATAGCGCTTCGCATCAGGGTTGGTTTTCGGATCGCTATCATAGACACCGTCCACCTGTGTGCCCTTGAGCAGCGCGTCGCATTCCATTTCCGCCGCACGCAGCGCCGCCGCCGTATCCGTTGTAAAATAGGGATTGCCTGTCCCCGCCGCAAAAATCACGACGCGGTTCTTTTCCATATGCCGCGCAGCCTTTCGGCGGATGTAAGGTTCGCACACTGTTGGCATGGGAATGGCAGACTGCACACGCGTGTGCACGCCGATCTCTTCAAGCGCGCTCTGCATCGCGAGCGCATTCATAACCGTGGCGAGCATGCCCATGTAATCTGCGGAGGAGCGTTCAATCCCAGAGGCAGACGCGGACAAACCGCGGAAGATATTCCCTGCCCCGATGACAAGCGCAATCTCCAAGCCCTTGTCATGGGCGGCCTTAATCTCTCCCGCAAAGCGCTTCACGGTATCGGTATCGATACCATAGGCTTTTGAGCCCATAAGAGCTTCGCCGGATATCTTCAGTAACACGCGTTTGTAATTATACTCTTTCGCCATGAACTGCCTTGTCTTTCGATTGCACGAAGTGCGACTCTCTCATATTTAAGATGAATATAGGCATGAGAGACGCGAGGGCTAGGAAAACTTGCGGGCAATGCGGTTAGAAAATCATGGGCTGCCTATTTGCGCGCAAAGAAAAAGCCGCGCTGCTCTCGAAACGCGGCCCTTACATTCAGAAAACGAAGAGAAACTAGGAGCCAGCAACCGCAGCTGCGACTTCTGCCGCGAAGTTTTCTTCTTTCTTTTCAATGCCATCGCCGACTTCCATGCGGATGTAGCCTGTCATTTTAATATCGGCACCAAGCGCTTTGGCCTCATTAGCGATAACCGTCTCGACGTTGTTGTCAGGGTCCATGACGAACATTTGTGTCATAAGGACAGATTCTTTGAAGAATTTGACCATACGGCCTTCGACCATTTTGTCGACAATCGCTTCTGGCTTTCCAGACTCAATCGCCTCGTCCTTCAAAGCTTTCCGCTCTTTTGCAACAACATCTTGGTCCAGATCATCTGTTGTCAGCGCCAAAGGCGATGTCGCGGCGATGTGCATAGCAATTTTCTTCGCTAAGGCATTCAGCTTGTCCGTATCGCCAGTTGACTCAAGCGCAACCAGAACGCCAATACGGCCCATTCCAGGCGCCGCGGCATTATGGATGTAGCCTTCAACAACGCCAGACGAGACGCTGAGTTTTTCCATGCGGCGGAGAGTCATGTTCTCGCCGATTTTTGCAACAAGGTCAGTCAAGAAAGTCGTAACGGTCTTTCCGTCAATCTGAGCATCACGAAGAGCTTCTGTGTTATCAACGGATAATGCCGTTGAAGCGATTTGCGCGACAGCAGTTTGAAAACCTTCGTTGCGGGACACGAAGTCAGTCTCTGAGTTCACTTCAACAAGAACGCCAGTTGTGCCTTCAGTAGCAACAGCTACAAGACCTTCAGCCGCAACGCGGCCAGCTTTTTTGTCAGCCTTAGCAATGCCTTTAGTCCGCAACCAATCAATAGCTGCCTCCATGTCACCATTGGATTCATTGAGGGCCTTTTTACAGTCCATCATGCCAGCAGATGTTTTATCGCGTAGCTCTTTAACGAGTTTAGCTGTGATAGCAGCCATATCGGTCTCCTATTCGGATTGGATGAGTTTAGATTTAACCTCCAGATAGGAGGTCAATTTTAAATATAAGATCTATGAAAAGACCGGCTTTAGCGCCTTAAAATTCGCCAAGCTTACCTTCAGCTTTCGCGAGAAGGTAGTAAAATGTGACGCGGTTTTTCATGCGGGTTGGTTTCATTGTGACACAAACAGCTTTGATTTTTTCCATCGCCGCGTCTTTGTCATCAATGCCCATTTTCTTTTTCATGAAACCTTTGGCAATTGTTTCAAGCTCAGTTTCATCAGAACAGGCGACATATTTGCTGTCTCTGTTTGAAAGTGAGGCACCAAGATGCTTCTGAATTTTCAAGACAACAGCAGGATCAACCTCCGCATCATATTCACGCGTGACACGCAGATACTCTGACTCTTCCTCGGCGGTAGGCGCTGGTTCGGCGGCTGGTGCAGCTTTTGCGGCGGGCGCTGAAGTCGCCTTAGCAGGTGCAGCTTCAACAGCAGGCGCAGGTGCTGCAGTCGCAGCCGGCGCGGCGGCGGCAACTGGCGCAGCGGCGACAGGTGTTTGCAACATAACTTCTTCAACATGCTCAGAGGCACCGATATCTTGGCCGAGTGAGGCTTGCGCTTCTGTCATTCCGTCAAGAACAGCGTCTGCAATCAACTCACAATAGAGCTGAATAGCGCGGGCCGCATCGTCGTTACCCGGGATAGGCATGTCCGCTGAAGCGGGATCGCAATTTGTATCGAGGATAGCGACAACAGGGATACCCAAGCGGCGCGCTTCTTTGATTGCGATATTTTCTTTGTTCGTATCAATCACGAACATAAGGTCAGGTTTTCCGCCCATGTCCTTGATACCGCCGAGCGCCTTTTCAAGCTTTTGCATTTCGCGGTCGAGCTTCAAGTTCTCTTTCTTTGTGAGACCTGTTTCGGCGTCCGCGCCTTGGTCGCCCAATAGAGCCTCGAGCTCTTTGAGGCGTGCGATAGATTTTGTGACTGTCTGCCAGTTTGTGAGCATGCCGCCCAACCACCGATGATTGACGTAATATTGCGCACAGCGCTTCGCCGCACTAGCAACGGGATCAGACGCAGCGCGCTTTGTGCCGACGAAAAGAACCCGGCCACCTTTGGCGGCAACATCGCGGACTTCTTTCAAAGCTGTGTGAAGTAGCGGAACTGTCTGCGACAAATCCATAATATGAATGTTTGAACGGGCACCAAAGATGTAAGGTGCCATTTTTGGGTTCCAGCGATGAGTCTGGTGACCAAAGTGAACGCCGGCTTCGAGGAGCTGACGCATAGAAAATTCAGGAAGAGCCATAGGATATCTCCATACTTCCGGTTGACCAAAGCCTGCGGGTGACGAACTTTTTGAGGTTCGACCGGAATTGACGGATACCTATATGGCAAACACCAGACCGCAGACGCGAATTAATGCGCGCCGAATAGCGATATGGGTCAGGAATGCAAGAGAATTATGCCGCGATCTCTGCGATTGTTTCAACGGCGCTATTGGCCTTGATGGCCTTGCGAATGGACGGGTCAATCGCCCAGCGCCCCTCCAAACGCCATGCGGCCTCACGGTTGTTATGCAAAGGCAATATAAGTTCAATATATCCGCTCATCTGGTAAGGTGTATCCCGCAGCCGCTCGAGTGTTGCCTTTAGCTCATCCAATGTTTCGGTATCTGACTGGCGCAAGCGGATTTTCAAACCTGCTGGCGCGGCCTTTGTGGCCTCTGCCGCGCGGAACGACACCTCAGCGCCGTCAAGCATTAACACATTTTCGGCATACATTCGCAGCTCTCCATCATTGGACTCCGCGCTAACATGCACGCATACGAGATGCCCCGCCGTCATCACCTCGCGCTTAGCCATCAGTAATTTCTCGGTCACAAGGACTTCGTAATTGCCTGTGGGGTCAGATAATTCCAAAAAGGCAAAGCGTTTGCCGCGCTTCGACACGCGCTCCTGACGTTTCCGCACAACGCCGACCATTCTATAACTCCCAGCGGTCATGGTCTCTATTTTCTCAGCCGCCGTGTATTTCGACAAATCGACGCTTGAGGTTTCCAGCGGATGCCCCCCGAGGTAAAACCCGACGGAGCCTAATTCATGATCCAGCTTTTCCATCGGCGACCAAGGTTCGCACCACTCAAGGTCTGGGTCTTTAATTTCGACCGTCGCATCACCGAATAAACTGACCTGCGCGCTATCGCGTTCTTGCGCCGCGAGCGTTCCGATACTTTGAATAAGGCTCGCATTTTTAAGCACCAAAGCACGGTTAGGCTCGACGCAATCAAACGCCCCAGAGCGCGCGAGGTTTTCAATCGCGCGCTTATTGACTTGGCGCATATCCACGCGGCGCGCGAAATCATTGATGGATGTAAAGGGCCCGTCTTTCTCCCGCACTTCAACCAGATGCCGCATCGCCTCTAGGCCCACATTTTTCAGCGCGCCTAAAGCATAGAGCACCGCACCATCTTCAACATCGAAATCGGCTTGCGAGCGATTGATACAGGGCGGGACAATTTCCACCTCCATACGTTTCGCTTCCGTGAAAAATTGCGCGAGCTTTTCGACATTGGCCAAATCTAGCGAC
This sequence comes from uncultured Caulobacterales bacterium, assembly GCA_938001915.1. Lineage (GTDB taxonomy): Bacteria > Pseudomonadota > Alphaproteobacteria > Caulobacterales > Maricaulaceae > Litorimonas. Next base: position 21,275 of record CALLBD010000033.1, read on the forward strand.
ATAATCGCCGCCAAAAACTCCGTCGTATGCAGCGCTTTTAAATAGGCCGTGCGGAAGGTAATCATCGCATAGGCGGCGGCGTGAGATTTGTTAAACCCATAGCCCGCAAATTCATTGACGAGATCGAAAATACCAGACGCCTGATCGGCGTCAACGCCGCGCTCTACCGCGCCGTCGATAAACTTCCCTTTTTGGCGGTCCATCTCCGCTTGGTCTTTTTTACCCATGGCGCGGCGCAGCAAATCCGCATCTCCCAAAGTAAAGCCAGACAGAACTTTGGCGATTTCCATCACCTGTTCCTGATAGATAATGATACCGTAAGTCTCTTCGAGGATGGTCTCTAACTTGGGATGCGGAAAAGTAATCTCCTGCCGGCCCCATTTACGCTCTACATAATCGGGAATATTTCCCATAGGGCCAGGCCGGTAAAGTGAGATAAGCGCCGTAAGCTCTTCAATACTATCAGGTTTTAATTTGCGCAAAACATCGCGCATGCCCGAACTCTCGAGTTGGAACACACCCGCGGACAGCCCTTCTTCCAAAGGTTTATAGGCTTCAGGCACCGTCGTTTCTAAGGTCTCTGGGTCTAAATCTATACCTTGTTTTTTGAGATACCCGACGCAGCGATCAATGACGGTGAGCGTTTTTAATCCCAAGAAATCAAACTTAACGAGGCCCGCCTTCTCTGCCCATTTCATTGTAAATTGTGTCGCGCCAATATCCGAACGAGGGTCGCGATACAGTGGCACAATTTGCGTGAGCGGACGGTCCCCAATCACCACACCCGCCGCATGGGTTGAAGCGTTCCGATACAATCCTTCTAGCTTCAAAGCCGTGTCCAACAAACGCGCCACTTTGGGCTCGGCGTCTCTGGCTTCTTGCAAACCTTTCTCCATGCGAATGGCTTGCTGTAAGGAAACGGGATTAGCAGGGTTGGACGGCACGAGCTTCGCGAGGCGGTCAATCTGACCCAGTGGCATTTGCATCACGCGGCCTACGTCTCGCACAACCGCGCGGGCTTGTAGCGTACCAAAAGTAATGATCTGCGCGACCTGCCCGTCGCCATATTTTTGGCGGACATAATCGATGACTTCCCCGCGGCGCTCTTGACAAAAGTCTATATCGAAATCGGGCATGGAGACACGCTCAGGATTGAGGAAACGCTCAAACAGAAGCCCATATCGCAGCGGGTCCAAATCGGTAATCGTGAGCGCCCAGGCCACAACCGAGCCTGCACCAGAGCCCCGTCCTGGCCCTACGGGAATACCATTATCTTTGGCCCATTGGATGAAATCCGCAACAATGAGAAAGTACCCCGGGAAGCCCATATTTTTGATAATCTCAAGCTCAAAATCTAGCCGCTCAAAATAGGTTTCCCGTGTCTCTGCCAGTTCGATTTGTGACAGGCGTTTCTCCAAACCCGCCTTGGCTTGTTGAACGAGAATTTCATCTTCCGAATAAGAGCCGTCACCAAAACTCGGCAGAATGGGCGGATGTTTCGGGACGCGGTAGGCGCAACGCTCTGCGATACGCAATGTATTCTCAATCGCCTCTGGCAAGTCCTTGAATAAAGACACCATCTCCTCGGAGGATTTGAAATAATGTTGGAGGGAGAGACGCCGCCGATCTTTTTCCAGAACATAGCTGCCTTCATTCATCGCCAGCAAAACATCATGTGCCTCATGCATATCTGGATCGAGGAAATAAGGCTCATTTGTCGCCACCAGCGGCAGATCATGTTCATAGGCGAGGTCAATGAGCGCCGTTTCCGTCAGCGCGCTTTCTTCGGGCGTGTGGCGCTGAATTTCGACATAAAGCCTGTCGGGGAAAAGGCCCCTGAGCCGCGTAAGCCAAGCCCCCGCCTCGGCTGGACGTCCCGCTTTTATAAGTCGATTTAAAACGCCGTCTTGCCCGCCCGTCAGCGCTATCACGCCAGCGGTCCAGCCCTCTATGCGTGAGGCTTTCACATGGGGGACATCTGTAGGGTCAATCTCGAGAAAGGCCGCAGAAGACAAGTCCATAAGATTGCCATAGCCCGTCTCATTCTGCGCCAGCAGAACCAAAGTCCCATCGGGGTCTTTATGGATTCGACCGGGCTGTTTCTTGCCTTCGAGGTCAATGGTCAGGGTCACGCCTATAATGGGCTGGACGCCCTCACTTGTGACCTTCTCGCAGAATTCCAGCGCGCCGCAGAGATTATTCGTATCCGTAATCGCCAGAGCGGGCTGGCGGTATCGCACCGCCCGCTTCGCCGTTTCGTCGATTTTCAGGGCCCCTTCCAACATGGAATAGGGAGAGCGCATGCGCAGATGAACAAAATCGCGAAACGGTCGGGACATTAAAACTCCATTGGGGGTGAGTAGCCCTATCCGCCAATCACCATCATCCAGAGTGTTACAACGGCAACGAAGCCTGCCAAGACTAGGGCGGAAGAAATGTCGTGGATGATTTGGCGTGTCATGGGTTTGTCCTCAGTTAATTTCAGCATGTTCTATATTTGTTCTATATAAATGAGAACAAATAGTAAACACACTGTGGATATCAAAGCTGTGGATATTAAGATTTGGGACGGCTTTGCGGGAGAATCCCGCGATTTGCGCGACTCACCTGCGCCAAGACAAGAACTGCAAGCGTTTGCATGGTACATTCGTGCCTGTGAGATAGCTCTAAATAGAGTGGCCCGAGGGGAACACTCGCGCGGATGATAGGAAGCGAGCTTCGTTTTACCGACCCCAATTCTCACACCCATCCCCTCTCGACTTCATCATGCCTGCGTCTCATAACGCGGTCATGAAACACACGACCTATACGCCGCGTACCGCGACCGCGATTATCATTGCCAATATGGTTGGGGTGGGCGTATTTACGACGCTTGGCCTGCAGCTGGTCGAAATAAATAGTCTCTTTGCGGTGATGATGCTCTGGGTCATTGGCGGAATATCTGCGCTTTGCGGGGCGCTGTCCTATGCCGAGCTTGGGGCGTCCCTGCCCCGCTCTGGCGGCGAATATACATTTTTGGGCGAGGCTTATCATCCCGCCGCAGGTTTCATTTCAGGCTGGGTCAGCGCCACCATTGGATTTGCCGCCCCCACAGCCGCCGTAGCGATTGCCTTTGCGAAATATTCGGGCGCGGTTCTGCCCTTTGAAGTTGGCGACACAGAGAAAAAGATAATTGCCTGTAGCCTCGTGGTTCTTCTGGCCGCCGCGCATGCGCTTTCCAGACGCATATCTGGCCAAACTCAAACGATTTTCACGGCAATAAAACTCGTGGTCATTGCCGCCTTTATCATCGCAGCCTTTGCCCTGACTGAGATGCCGCAACCAATAGACCTCATCCCGAGCAAAGAGGATTTCAGCGTCATGACAACAACCTCTTACGGGGTCGCGCTGATTTTTGCGTCCTATGCCTATACGGGATGGAATGCCGCCACCTATGTATCTGGCGAGATGGAAAACCCGCAGCGAGACCTGCCGCGCGTTCTGTTAACTGGCACGGCCCTTGTCACCGTGCTCTATTTTTTCCTCAATCTCGCCTTTCTTTATGCGGCCCCTGTAGATGCATTGAAAGGTCAAGTCGAAGTCGGATATATCGCCGCCGACAATATTTTTGGCGAGACAGGCGGACGAATTGTTGGGGCGATGCTCACCCTGCTCTTAATTTCAACCGTGAGTGCTATGACCCTTGCGGGACCGCGCGCATTACAGGCACTTGGGCAAGATTACCACGCTATGCGATGGCTAGCGAAGAGTACAGATGACGGCGTGCCTTGGTTCGCGATTGCCTTCCAATCAGCCATTGCCATTCTCTTCATACTGACATCTTCATTTAAAACGATATTGGTTTTCGCGGGGTCGATGCTGGCCTTTAATAGCCTGCTGGCGATTGTTGGGCTTTTCCTGCTGCGCTGGCGACAACCGGATCTGCCACGCCCCTATAAGACTTGGGGCTATCCCTTTGTCCCGCTCATCTATCTGATTATCACGGCGGTCACATTGATCTTTGTGGTGATTGATAGTCCGAAAGCGGCTCTTGGCGGACTTGGGCTTATTATCGTCGGCTTTGCGGTCTGGGCTTTATCCGAACGTTTCAATCACAGGCGGCGTCCAAGGCACGACTAGGCCGTCTTGCACGGTCAGGACGCGGTCAAAAAACGGCACGAGATTCATATTATGTGTCGCGATGAGTGCGGCCACGCCCTCTGTGCGCGTCAAATGCAAGAGACT
>CALLBD010000034.1 GCA_938001915.1 uncultured Caulobacterales bacterium
CGCAGCGCCTCCGCTTCGAGGGGCTCACCGAAATGCCGATAAATCACGGCGCAGCCCTCGGGCAGCCTCGCCACGATATCTAAAAGCCTGTCCATCCGCGCGGGGTCGGTCATAAATACCAGCGGCGAGAGGCGGCAGGGCGGGCCTTTATATTGGGCGCGTAAGTGCTGCGCCGCGCGCGCGAGTACACTTCCATTTTCCGCGATTTGCGAATAGGAGGCGGCCATGTCAGAAATATCCAATCAACATAAAACCGTGTTAGCCAATTTAGCCGCCGCGTCAAAGCGCGCCGGCCGCGCGCCAGCGGACCTAGTGGCGGTCTCTAAAGTCCAGCCTGATGGCCGTATTGCGGCGATGCTGAAGACGGGCCAGCGGATATTCGGCGAGAACCGCGTGCAAGAAGCCCAGACCCGCTGGGGCGAAACCTTTGCGGACCACCGCGGCGAAATAGAACTGCGCCTTATCGGACCGTTACAAACGAATAAGGCCGCAGATGCGGTGGCGCTTTTCGATGTGATTGAAACCGTGGACCGCGAAAAATTAGTGAAGGCCTTGGTCAAAGCCGTAGGCGAGGGCGAGATGCCGCGTCTCTATGTGCAGGTGAATACGGGCGAAGAGCCCCAAAAATCGGGCATCCTCCCGGCCGAGCTTCCAGCTTTTTTAAAGACGATGCGCGAGACTTATGCGCTAGAGCCCGAGGGCCTCATGTGCATCCCGCCTGCTGGCGAAGCCGCGTCCCCGCATTTTTGGATGCTGTCTAATCTGGCGAAAGATAATGGCGTCGAAAAACTCTCTATGGGCATGAGCGAGGATTACGAAATCGCCGCAGAAATGGGCGCGACATCGGTTCGTGTGGGAAGCGCTTTATTTGGGCAGCGGAATTATGATTAAGGCGTAACCGAGAGGTTCACGCGTGAGCGCTCTGAAAAGCCCCCACTCGCCGCTTGCAATTCAATTAACTCTGAAGCGATAAGCGCAAAAATGCGTTCGCCAATAAAAAATGGCCGCGCATTCCCATACCAATCCACGCAGGACGTTTCGCATGTATAGTCAGGGTCAACCCGCGAGGGGTCGCCTTGGGCGGGGCCTAAATCCCTGATTTGTCCAAAAGGCGAGACATGCGCAAAACTAATATCCGTGCCATCTTCTTCGTCCCAGTTACCTTTTGCGTCAACGGTAAGGGTGGGCAAGCCTAATAGGGCTGCGCCATTTTCCTCAACTCGCATATTTAAGGCCTGTGCGCGGCCTTCCGCTTCGACACGATTGGCTAATGTGAGGATATCTGTGATTACTGGGGACGTTGCGAGGCCGAGCCAAGATAAATTTAAATCATCTGAGTCCTCCGCGCGCCCGATCAAAACGGCATTTTGCCCGACGCGGTCAAGTCGGTCGATTGCGTGGGGCACAGTGAGCAGCCCAGTCGGAAGTTGCGTTTCAAGGTCCACAACAAAAACTTGGTCCGCATTTTTCACGTAGCTGAAGTTAGAGTAGATTAGGTGATTTTCAGTAAAGCGCATCTCATCTGCATCTTCGCCTGGGAGAGATGTGAATTTAGCCGCCGAAACTTGTTCTGGCGCCTCAGACAACTCGGCCAACGGCAATTCCAATAAGGCGAGCTCATAATCTTGGGACACGAGCGCCAAAACCCTTTCATCTCGGACCTCAAAAGCAAAGCGGGAGGGCAGCTCTGCATCCAACATGACCGCTTCGATTTGTTCTGTTTCTATTGGAAAACGATAAAGCGTGTTAGGCTGATTGCGTTCGGGTGTCTGGCGAGATTTGTGATACCAGACATTATAGCGCGGCGCGGCCGTCCAAAGATATCCTGCTGTTTCAGTTACTATCCATTCCGCGCGATTAGAGGCTATGACGGCGCGGGCGTTACAGTTGAAATTCTCCGAGAGTTTACAGATTGTCACAATATGCAAGTCGGGGTCGCCGATACGAAGTAAAGGCGGGTAAATGCTCTCTGCCTTTAATAAGGGTTGGGTCCGACTTTCACTATCAGGGCGTAAAACTGGCCAATTTTCTGGCTCATCAACATCGCTTTGCGTGTGGAAGATAAGGGTGTCCCCAATCATCCGTGTCGCGGAATTATTACCGCTATAGTAATCTTCCGAGTCCAGATACCATCTGCCGCGGCGAAGAAATTGTCCCTGTGCGTCTAAATCGAAGACCGTAATTTCTGTTGCATTTTTTCCGTAATGATACCCTGTCACGACAAGCTGCCGCCCAGAGACCAGCAGCTCATCATACCAAATATCTGCATCCGATTGGTCATATATGTTGATACGGGCGGTTAACTTTGGTGCGGCCGCTCCCATGTCGACGCTGAACAAACGCCCGTCTTGCATAAGAACAAGATGGTCCCCAATTTGTTTGACAATATCACCTTCATCGACACCTTGATTTTGTACATTTGTAATATTGGGTGTGGATGCAGCCTTTGAGCCTGTCGCAATAACGAGGTCCTCATCTTCCCCTATATTGGCCCGTCTGGCCTTATCACGCTTGGCCTTTAGGCGTTTGAACCGGCCCAACCAATTTTCATAGTTGGCGTCTAATGCAAAAGGGGTGAGTGTCTCAGATTTCAATGCATCAAAACGCGGATCATCGGCGGCATGGGTAAATGGCTGCGTCGCACAGCCTGATAGACTTAAACTCGCGCCCATTAAGAGCAGACCCGTTTTTGCGTATTTCATATTATCCTAACCCCCATCCCCAGTTTCAATTTCGGCAAGAGCTTCACTATATCCTCGGGCGCGAGGGCGATGCAGCCGAGTGTTTTGCGGTCATCGGGCTGTGCGATGTGAATGAAAACCGCACTGCCGAGGGCGGGCACGGGCGGGCTGTCATTATGGCTCATGACTAAGATAATGTCATAGGCCCCGTCCTCTCGCCACAGTTTTTCATGACTGGCCGCAAAAGGCAGGCGAATGAAACGGTTATAGGCAGGGTCTTCTGGCGCGTCGCACCAACCATCATCTTGGCGTAAGGGGCGAAAGGTCAACTTAGACTTCGGGCGCGGCAGTCGGTCCGCGCGGTATAATCCAAATCGCAAGACATATTCGCCCGTCGGCGTCATCGCATCGCCCTCGCGTCCCTGCGCCATGGGGGTCGCGCCTGCTTTGCCAATGCGGCAGGGCACATTTAAATGTCCTAAGATTAGACGGGGATACCCAGTCTCTATTATGACGTGTTCACGCATTTGGTCTCTTTTTGTCTCATTTTTGTGATGGACTTCCTATAATCCGTTATTAGTATTTCAGAATATTAAAGGGCATAGGCGCCTCAACTTAGATCCGAACAGATTTCGGCTCACCTGAAGGAAATAGGATATGGCTGTCAAGAAACGCGTGTTACTCGTAGATGATGATGAAACTTTGCGCGGAGAGCTTGTCGCGCAATTTGCGCTCTATGATGAATTTGAAACGGTCGATGTCGGCTCTGGCACAGAAGGCCTCGCCACCGCAAAGGCCGAGACCTTTGATATGATTATCCTCGATGTGGATATGCCCGATATGCAAGGCACAGATGTTGCGCAGCTTATTCGCACGGCGGGGATCTCAACGCCGATTGTCATGCTGACAGGGAATACGGGCGAAGCCTCTGAAATCCTCGGTCTTAACTCTGGCGCAAATGATTATGTGACCAAGCCCTTCCGTTTTGGCGTTTTACTCGCGCGTTTGCGGGCGCATTTGCGAACATTTGAACAATCCGAAGATGCCGTGTTCAACATTGGGCCCTATAGCTTCAAGCCCGCCGCGAAGAAACTCACGCCGCCAGAAGATCCCGACGGAAAGCCTGTGCGCGATATTCGCTTAACCGAAAAAGAAACCAATATTCTGAAATATCTCTACCGTGCGGGCGGCAAAGCCGTCGCGCGGGAAGAGCTTCTCGAAGAAGTCTGGGGCTATAATTCTGGCGTGACAACGCACACGCTTGAAACCCATGTCTATCGCCTGCGCCAAAAAATTGAATTGGTGAAGGGTGAGGCGACATTGCTTCTAACTCAGCCGGGCGGTTATTCGCTGGCGATGTAGGTTTGGTGGGTGTGCTACCCCGCTGATAAATCCAAAATTTGCGTCATCGGCACATGGTCCGAGGGTTTGGCGTGCCAGGTTCGGCACGGGACGTGGATTTCGTGACCCGCTTTACCTACCGCTTCGACACAAGGCCGTAGGGCAGGGCTGACCCAAATATGATCGAGCCTACGTCCGCGATTTGATTTCATCACATCGCGGGCGCGGTAAGACCACCAGCTATACAGCTTTTCCGTTTCACTCGCGAAAAGGCGCGAGGTATCGGTGAAATCATGGGTCTGGCGCAGGGTCTCTAAAATCCCAACCTCCAGCGGCGTGTGCGAGACAACTTTCAAAAGCTGTTTATGGCCCCAGACATCGTGCTCATGCGGGGCGATATTAAAATCTCCGACAAGGACAAGACGGTCATCGCCCACGGCTGCGCGGCCTGAAAAATAGGTTCGCATATTTTCGAGGAAGTCCAGCTTATGCGCGAATTTATCATTGATGACGGGGTCGGCAACATCACCGCCTGCGGGGATATAGAAATTGTGAAACTCGAAATCGGTACCGCCCGCTTGGACGCGGGTTGAAACATGACGCGCATGACCCAGTGGGCAGAACTCTGTTGGCAAGCGCTCTAGGGGGAGCTTCGACACTGTTGCTGCGCCGTGATAGCCCTTTTGCCCTTTGACCTCGATATGCTCATAGCCAATGTCGCGAAAGGCTTGATAGGGGAATTGTTCTTCGACGCATTTGATTTCTTGCAAGCCCAAAATATCGGGCTGCTGTTCGGTCAAAAATTGCGTGACCTGATCTATCCGAAGACGGACAGAGTTAATATTCCAAGAGGCGGTTTTGATTTTCATGACGCGGGAATAGACGTCCCCGCGCCGCGTTAAAAGCCTTGAGTGAGATTTCTCTCAGTTATTGGCCTAGCGCCCGCGGCGATTACTATCTTCGCGTAGGATAAATTGGCGCGGATCAATGCGGCCATTATAGCGCAAATTCGTCAGGCCCACTCGCGTCTGTCCGCCAAAATCATCGGCGATAATCCAAGTCTGTAGCGCCAGCGTTTCAGAATCAAAGACAAGCGTAATCGCGCCCTCCTGCTGACCCGAACCGTCGCGCGCCGTGACAATCCACTGACCTGGTAATTTTTGCAGGCCGATAACTTCGGTGTCCTCGGCGAGATTGATATTCTCTTTGAGGAAATAATTCAGCGGCGTCGCCGAAAGCGGCACGCGGTCATAGGTTTCTAGCTCACGGTCATGCTGTACGAATGTCACCCCGTCGGAGACGATAAGAAGCGGGCTCGGCGCGTTATATTCAAAGCGCACTTTGCCGGGGCGCTGTAGCCAAATCTTCCCCGTAGAGACCGCGCCATTTGGCGAGACCTGACGGAAATCACCTTGGAAACTATGGGTCGCATTCATCGACGCATCAATGCGCGCCAAATCCGCCCGCACATTGGCAGGGTCCGTAAAGGGCGCATTATATTGCTGTTTGGCAGACTGAAGCGGCGCGCCGCCTTTAGACGTTTGCGCAAAGGCCGTACCAACAGCGGTGCTGGCAAGAAGAAGGGGGAGTATAAATTTGGTCATCATGGGGAAGCGCTTAGCGGGATTCGGTTTAACTAGGTCTGAATAGAACGCTTATATTTGTTACAATTTCGCAATCTTGGGGGTGTGTTTTCTGTGCCCCACAAATCTGTAGATTGTATTTTAATGTTTTTCCCAGACTCTAAATTCCAACGCTTCGGTAAAAAACCAATTGGGTAAATATGAATCTCTTCAGTATGAAACAGCTTTTCCGACTTTTTCGGTTTTTGAAATACAGCGCTCTCTCTTTTTTCGTTTGTACGACAAATGCTGCATATGCTGACAGCATGGTTGATCAAGGGTTTTTTGAAGCTCCGCCTTTAACGAAACGAGAAAAATGTGAAATTGAAAAATCTTGGCCAGTTAGAAAACTGGATGGGTCATTAGATTGCTCAGACGTTCAACTGTTCAAACCATTGCAGTTATTAAGCAGTCGTGATGAGCGCCCGTTGCAAGAGTTGAAAATATCATCGCAGACAAATGATCAATGGTCTTTTCCAGACTTGCACATAAAAACAGAACGGACTCAGAGCCATTTGAGAATTAGTAGTTTTTCACTGGCAGGTTTTAATTATGACTTATCCGAATATATCCCCTTAGAAACTCATGGATATCGAGAGATAGGCGTCGGCAACATTGATAATGTCATAATTTTACAATTACACGCTCAAAACATCACGCAGCTATTTTTCATTCCACATCAATGCGATGATGGCGACGTGTCCTATACTATTAAACAGGTTTTTTCATGGTACCCGCCATTTCAGGGCGACAGTTACCACAAAACATTTTTCACAACACCTGTGTGTATTTAGCGGCCTCTAGGTGGGACAAACATATTATACCCTACCCCCCAAAGGCCGCAATCTGATGTATCGGTGTTTCCGGTCTTGCGCCGTAATGTTGGATGACTTCGGCGGCGGCGAGGGAGCCGAGATAGCCTGCATCAGCCCAATCCAGGCCCATAGCGCGGGCCGCTAAAACACCCGCGGCATATTGATCGCCAGCGCCTGTCGTATCGACAATTTTTTCAATTGGCGCGGCTTTGACGAAATGACGTTTCTCAGAGGTTTGAATGATAGAGCCTTGCGCGCCGCGTGTCACGCAGACGGTCG
>CALLBD010000035.1 GCA_938001915.1 uncultured Caulobacterales bacterium
GGGACGTTACGGCCAGATGATTTACTGCCCTTTCCCGCTTGGGTGCCGCGTCCAATTTCACCCAAAGGGTCTCGCGCGCTGAAACGTTTAAAAAAGGCGGCCGATGATTTAATAGCAGAGCGCAAAGTTAATCCCGTTGAAGATGACCTTGTGAGTCTGTTGATTGCGGCGCGCGACCCAAAGACAGGCGAGGGGCTGTCCGCGCGAGAACAGCGGGATAACCTGATTGGCTTCTTTATCGCAGGGCATGAAACCACGGCGCTAACCCTAACTTGGGCGCTGTATTTAATTGGAATGCATAAGCCGACGGCAGACCGCATTCGTGAAGAGGTCATGGCGATTTGCCCCACGGGGAATATTCAATATGAGCAAATGACTGCGCTCAAATTCACGCAGGCCGTAATTGACGAGACCATGCGCCTTTATCCCCCCGCGCCTATGCTTAATAGGCAATGCCATGAAGATGTCGTGGTGTCGGGCCGCGAAATAGAGGCGGGCGATAATTTCCTGCTGTGTAATTATGTGATGCACCGCACGGAACGGCTTTGGGATAATCCGCTGGCCTTTGACCCTGACAGGTTCCTGCGAAAGCCAAGCCTGAAAGCCAAAGGCGCGCCCTATATGCCCTTCGGCGCTGGCCCACGAATTTGCGTCGGTGCAGCTTTCGCGACAATGGAGGCGGTGATGAGCCTCGCGCGATTGGTCCGGGATTATGATGTACAGGTACCTGAAGATTGTTACCCTAAGCCCTTGATGACAGTGACTTTAAGGCCCCAGGGCGGCGTGCCTGCGCGGTTGGTGCGTAGAGGCATCGAAGGGATGAAGTAGTGAGAATAACAATTAAGGCACTAGAAAAGCTGTTTAGTAAACCTTCAAATGATAAAGTCATTGCTGATGCGAGGGAGTCAGTAGGCGCCAAAGGAGCAATGAATAATAGGAAAGATAACCCTGTTGAATGGGCTCTCCTCCTTTACCAGCTAGACGACGCGAGAGAACATCTTGAGTCCTTAATTAACGATATGGCTGATGATGAAGAGTTTTGTGAAATCGATTATGACATTTATCTCGGGCATATTTTCGAACATTTGAACCGTGCATGGAATGGTCGAGCTCAATCCGCTGAGCAGATGGATAAGTTTCACGAGGAAAACTCTAAACTCCCAACGGATATACCAACATTCAATAAGTGAAAAGTGGAGAGTTTCTGTTGCCAGCTACTCTCCGAAGCCCGCTTAGCCGTCTGAAGGGCTAAGAGTTAAGTCGAAAATTGTTCGAACCGCTTACGCAGCTAGAGCAAAATCCTCAGAATAATTGTCATTTGCAATTATAATAGTTGAGCATTTATCGGTGCTCACACGAACGAAAGCTAACATCTTTAGACGTCTGTCGATCCTATTTCGGCCCCAGTGAAAAGCCCTCTCTTATCCGTGGAGAAAAGTGAGAGCTTATGGTGGAGCCGTCGGGTACCGCCCCCGAGTCCAGTCCGCTTATTACATGCGCGTTTATCGTCATATCTGGCAAGCCAGCAAGGGGGATATGGGCATAAAAAGATGAACATGCAATGACTAAGTCCATGAAAAATTTCACCCGGGTGCGTGAATCATTGCATTCGAAATTTTGGGGACATAAGGAAATATCCCGTAAGGAGATTTGCCCCATCGACTTGAACCCCACATCGACCGTGCTCGATCACTTGGAGAGCCTTGTGGCGCTGGATACGCGTAATGGATCCGGCGATGAGATGGTCTGTGTGCGCTACCTTGAAAATACGTTGTTGCGGTTTTCTCCCGACAGCCTGTATGTTGGGCAGGTAAAGCGCTCCCGCGGTAAAGCGGACTCGGGCTATGTCCTGGCCATTTGGGGGCAGCCTGACACACTTCTCAATGTGCATATTGATACCGTCCCGAGCGGCGAGGGCTGGACCGCTGATCCTTTGGATTTAGTGCGTCTGGACGACCGCGTCATTGGCCTTGGTACAAGTGATATCAAAGGGGCGGCGGCTTGCATATTGGCGGCGCTAGAGACGGTCACGCCGAAAAATGTCGCTGTTCTATTTTCTGGTGATGAAGAGCATGGCAGCGAAGTCATGCCCGCCGTCATCAAGTCGGGACGCCTATCGGCGGTGAAACGCGCCGTTGTCTGTGAGCCAACTTCCTGCCGTGTGGGCCGCGCCCATCGCGGGATGCTGGCCATTACGGCGGAGTATACGGGGCCAGGCGGACATAGTTCCTTATCAGACATCACGCCGCGCCCGCTTTTGGAGGCCGCGCGCCTTGCCGCTAGGGTGGGGAACTATGCGGACACGCATTTAGATTTTGGGACGGCGCCGTTCAAAGGGCTCTGCGTGAATATTGGCGAGATAGAGAGCGACGGTGCCTATAATGTCATTCCGACAACTGCGAAACTTTGGCTGTCCTTGCGCCCCCCTCCCGGTGACGATGTGCGCCTGCGGGAAGCCGAGATTTTTGCTCTGGCGGAGGGGGCAGACTTAGATACGATTGTGGCTTTTGAACCCTTCGCGACCAAAGACATGGACGCATTTAGGGATATATTTGGTGAAACGGAAAGTGTCGATCTACCCTATTGGACAGAGGCTGCCATGCTGAGCGCGGCAGGGGTTAACACGGTTGTATATGGTCCGGGCAATCTAGAGCAGGCGCATAAACCCAATGAATATGTAGAAACATCTCAGCTACAGACTGCCACAGCGGTTTATGCAGCGGCGTTGCAGGGCGGGCGGTCATGAACGTCCGCGAAACTATCCTGAAAAGCCTCTCCGCCGTTGGCGCAGAGCATGAGGCGAAATTCTACGCGGACCTCTTTGCGCGGCAGGACCCTGAAACCTTTGCCATGATTGTGCTGGACCCGCGCTGTTTGAAGGAACCCTTGCTGGAGGCTTTAATTTCGTCCCTACGTATTTTGTCAAACTTGCAGCTCACGCCGACACTGGTTGTGGGGGCGATGGACGACGCGCGTACTTCCGTGAAATTTCAGGCGCAACGGCTCTCAAAAGAGTTGGGAAAGTCTGGGGTACGGAGCTTGAAGCTAAATACGGCCTCATATGGTCTCATTAATGAAATTCGGAAAGTCGCGGGTAATGGGAAAATTCCAATATTGGAGATGATAGAGCGGCGCGGAGAGATGAATTTGGCAGGGTTAGCCAAATCTTTGCGGCCAAAAAAAATTATTTTCCTTCAACCCTCTGGTGGTTTGAACCAAAATGGTGTGCGTAGAGCAAATTTGACCGTAACGGAACTGCCTGAATTTTTGGAAACTCAGACTTTTTCCGTTGGACAGGTCAGGTTTCTGGACTCCGTTTTAGAGCTAGAAAAAACCGCAGAAGAACGCCGAAGCTACGTCATTGCCTCACCCTTAAATTTATTGGGTGAGCTCTTTACGACGCGGGGGACAGGGACCCTCATCAGGCGGCAGGTTGATGTTAAAGTTGGCCACTCTTTTGAAGCTTTCTCTCAAGCCGATCTTTCGCGGGCGTTGGAAACTGCTTTTGGAAAAGGGCTTAAGCCGTCATTTTTCGATACGCCGCTATATGCGGGATATGTAGAAAGTGAATATCGGGGCGGCGCGCTTTTCAAAGAACAGGCGGGCTGGCCCTATCTTTCTAAATTCTTCGTGACGCGGGAGGCGCGCGGCGACGGAATTGCGAAAGACTTGTGGAAAAGAGCGTGCAAAGAAATTCCAGCCTTTATTTGGCGCTCTCGCATGGATAACCCGTTTAACGCTTGGTACATGCGAAAATGTGATGGGATGCAGCGCGCAGGGGATTGGCGTATATTCTGGAAAGGTTTAGACGCAGCCGAGATTGGCGACGCCATTGTCGCGGCGGCTTCCGCTCCAGATGATTTTGAAAGCTAGATAAGTTATGTCCGTTAAGATTAGTGCCGGTTTTGACTCGGGAAATATCATCATCGAATCTGCAAATGACCCGTCCGACATCCGGTTGGCCATCCGCAATGATAGCGACTCGCATTTCTTTCAATGGTTTCATTTCAGAGCGACGGGCGCGAAAGAGACCCTCTGCACATTTCGGATTACCAATGCGGCAAAGGCCGCTTTCCCCAATGCCTGGGAAGGGTACCGCGTCGCCGCGAGCTATGACCGCGAATCCTGGTTCCGGGTTGATGCGACCCGCTATGAAAATGGACATTTGATTTGGGACCATGCGCCCGAGCAAGACAGTATTTATTACGCCTATTTCGCGCCTTATTCCATGGAACGCCATGCCGACCTTATTTCCGACTGCCTCCAATATGACGGCGTATCTTTGGACGTTCTGGGCACATCAATCGACGGGCAGGATATAGACTGCCTGGGTGTCGGTGAGGGTGAAAAGACAATCTGGGTAATCGCCCGCCAGCATCCCGGTGAGAGCATGGCGGAATGGTGGATGGAAGGCTTCCTCGCACGGCTATTGGATGAAGATGATGAGGTGGCAATCCAGCTCCGCAAAGACGCGACCTTTCGCGTTGTGCCAAATATGAACCCAGATGGATCTCGCCGCGGCAACCTTCGGACAAATGCTGTGGGGTCGAATCTAAACCGCGAATGGGGTGTCGCCACGCCCGAGACCTGTCCCGAAGTCCTCTGCACGATTGCGGCGATGGATGCGGATAGGCCCGTGCTCTGTCTCGATGTCCATGGCGATGAAGCTTTGCCTTATAATTTCATCGCGGGCGCGGAGGGCATTCCCGGATATACGCAAAAACAAGCGGATAATTTAGAAGGTTTCCTAACGGCCTATAAAAAAGCCTCTCCTGATTTTCAGACGAAACATGGCTATTCGAAATCTGCGGCAGGCAAAGCCAACCTGACCATGTGCACGAATTATACGGCGCACCGCTATGACTGCCTCGCGATGACACTGGAGATGCCGTTCAAGGATAATGCCGACGCGCCAGATGCGGTTGAGGGTTGGAGCCCGGACCGCAGCGCGGAGCTTGGAGGCGCTGTACTCGATGCCATAGCGGATGTTTTGGAACAGCTTTAGGCCTGTGGATAAGGCGACTCGCCGACTCAGCTAAGTTTCGCTAAGTCTGCGCCATGCAACAATATCTCAATCTTCTTCGGCACGTTATGGAAAACGGGGTCGACCGTATGGACCGCACGGGGACGGGCACGCGCGGCGTGTTTGGCTATCAAATGCGCTTTGATCTCTCGGAAGGTTTTCCGATGGTCACGACGAAGAAGCTACACAAGAAATCCATTGTCCATGAACTCATCTGGTTCCTCGCAGGGGATACGAACATCAAATATCTCCAAGACAATAAAGTCCGCATTTGGGATGAGTGGGCGGATGAGAACGGCGATCTTGGGCCTGTCTACGGCAAGCAATGGCGACGCTGGGAAGGACCAGAAGGCAAAGTCATCGACCAAGTCAAAAATGTCGTCGAGGCAATCAAAAACAATCCTTATTCTCGCCGTCACATCGTGAGTGCATGGAACCCTGCGGACGTAGACGATATGGCGTTACCGCCCTGCCACTGCCTGTTTCAATTTCATGTCGCTGATGGGAAATTATCATGCCAGCTTTATCAACGCAGCGCCGATATCTTCCTTGGCGTGCCGTTCAACATCGCGAGCTATGCGCTCCTCGTGCATATGATGGCGCAGGTTTGTGACCTAGAGGTCGGCGACTTTGTCCATACATTCGGGGACGCGCATATTTACTCGAACCATTTCGAACAGGTCGAGCTACAGCTCTCAAGAGACCCCATGCCACTCCCGCGCCTGAAATTGAACTCTGATGTGAAACAGATTGATGGGTTCAAATATGAGGATGTGAAGATATTAGGATATAAGGCACACCCGCATATTGCGGGGAAGGTGGCTGTTTAGGACGTGGAGTCGGGATTAGAGCTTAAAAAGGCACTAAGCCTGTTCCGAGATTTATTGAATGCGAGTTGGTCATCCGTTTTACAATTTGAGAATGTTTCGGGCGATGAGCATTTCAATGATTTCAGAATAAATTGGCTGCAAGGAAACTGGGAACTAACGGTTGAACAGAGCTTGTTGAAAGGCCCTCATTTCCTCGAAATATACGGAGAAGGCGCTGATTTTGGTACAGCTAGTTCGCGGGTGTTTTGCCCCGAAGCCTCACCAACTCATAGAATTATTTGTCACGTAAAGCTTGAGAATATTCTTCTAAATACAAATGTTGATGCTGCGGTTGAGCAAGACGAAACAAATAAAATCTTATTTGATAGTTTTGTCAAAATTACTGATGAAGGGTGGTACAAAGAGGCGCCTGACTTTGACTGTGTTCTCGCCGACTATGGTAATACGCAAATTATATTCAAGTTTACTGATGCTGAATATTCTTTAGAGGAGATTGTGGTTTAGTCGTATTTTGATGTCGGCGTAGACGCACTCAATCATCACAGGCTACCTACTTAGTCACACCGTTGCGAGTTGGTGGCCCGACTTGCATTGGTATGACTTATAATCACTTTCATTAACCCGCTACGCACAGGATAAACCCTGTGCTGCGCGGCGTGACAGCAAATTGGTCCACTGGACAAATTTTGACGTCACGCCTTCTTAACAAACATAGTCTTGAGCTTCATCGCGCCAATCCCGTCAATCTTGCAATCAATATCATGGTCTTCATCTATCAGGCGTTTAATCCGAACTTTGGTGCCAACCTTCGCGACCTTTGATGTACCTTTGACCTTTAGGTCTTTGATGATTGTGACCATATCGCCCTCGACGAGGACATTACCATTGGCGTCTTTATATATCCTCTCGCCGGGCACGGGCATATCGGGGTTCCATTCATGGGCGCATTCAGGACAAACGAGCAGCGCGCCGTCCTCATAGGTGTAAACCCCAGAGCAGTGGGGGCAAGGCGGTAAGGCGGCATCAGTCATAATCACATTTTTCCCGTTTAAGGAGATGCCTCTTGCCCCGCTTTGCGTTCTGAGTCACCTAGAACCAAAGAAGGAGATACTTATGAGAAAATTTCTGGCAACTGCGGCGCTCGCGGCAGCGCTCTCTATACCGTCGTTTGCAGCGGCAAATGACCTGACGGAGGCCGTGGCAGCGGATTATGATTACGTTCTAGACTTATATAAGCACTTCCACGCAAATCCAGAGCTGTCGTTCAAAGAAAAAGACACATCAGCCCGCCTCGCGAAAGAGTTGAAAAGCTTGGGTTTTAAAGTCACTGAGCGCTTCGGCGATGATTGGGTGAAAAAGAAGGTTCTAAAAGACGAAGGACAGCTCCGCGAGGACGTGGGCGGTTACGGCGTCGTGGCCGTGATGAAAAATGGAGACGGCCCAACGGTCATGTTGCGTGCGGATATGGACGCATTGCCGCTAGAGGAAAAAACAGGCCTCCCTTATGAATCGCAAGTCATGGGGCAAACACATACGGGCAAAGACGCCCCTGTCATGCACGCCTGTGCCCATGATAGCCATGTCGCCATCCTCATCGGCGCCGCACGACAACTGGTTGAGCGCAAGGATGAATGGTCGGGGACTTTGGTCCTGATTGGGCAGCCCGCCGAAGAAATCGGTCTTGGGGCTGTGGCCATGTTGGAAGATGGCTTATTCGAAAAATTCCCACGTCCAGATTATGTTCTCGCGACACATACGTCGGGATGGTCACCTGCAGGCACCATCTCCTACACGCCTGGCTTCGCGCTCGCGAATGTAGATAGCGTGGATATAACGGTCAAAGGCATTGGGGCGCATGGCTCTGCGCCGCATATGGGAAAAGACCCGATTGTCATTGGCGCACAAATTGTCAACGCATTGCAGACTTTAGTCTCGCGCGAGGTGAATCCCTTGCAAGCGGGCGTGGTCACAGTGGGGAGTTTCCGCGCAGGCTTCAAACATAATATCATCCCTGATGAGGCTAAATTGCAAATCACGGTGCGGTCTTATGATGATGATGTGCGTAAGACGCTGCTGGATGGCATCGAACGTATCGCGATAGCTCAAGCGCTCTCGGCTGGATTACCAGAAGACCTTATGCCGATTGTCGCAATGGAAAGTGACTACACGCCCTCGACCTATAATGATCCTGAAATGACAGAGCGGGTTATGGGCGCTGTGGGGAAATCAATTGGGGCCGATAAGGTCGTGACGCAACCGCCGAGCATGGGGGGCGAGGATTTCTCGCAATTCCACCGCTATGATAAAGATATCAAGACGCTCATTTTCTGGACAGGCGGAGCGGACCCCGTGCAGTTTAAAGCCGCGCTGGCTGGTAAAGGGGAGCTGCCACCGGGCAATCACTCTCCCTTCTTTGCGCCTCAACCTGAAGAAGCTTTGAAACTTGGCGTTCAGGCCATGACGGCTGGGACGATAGAGCTGTTTGAGAAATAGGTTTGTAATAAATCGTGTGGAGCGTCCGCGGGGACGTTCCCGTCCAATATTTCAATAGAATCCTGATGTTGCGTATTTGGGTGCGCCAAACCCCGAGGCGCTCAAACCTACGGGCAGAGGTCGGCATATCCATGCCGGCTTTTTTTATGCGGCCAATCTTTGCGAAAGCCGCGCGTAGGGCAACATCTTCCAAGAGCGGGTAACGCGTTAGATTAAGGCCAAGGGCCGCATAGTCCGCTTTGCGGAAGGCGAAACCTTGATCGCCAAATGTTGTTAGCGGGCTGTCAATCCGGCTGAAAAAGGCGAAGAGTGAAAGGCTAGGCGTGGGGGTGCGGAAGCTCAGGGGAAAACAGGTGAGGCTTGTCTTTGGGTTTGAAAGCCGTTTGGCAATCGCTTTTTCACTGCCCGCACGGGGACGAGAATCCGCATGCAAGACCCAAATATGGGGGTAAGAGGCGAGGTGTATCCCCGCCGAGGTTTGACCGCCCCGTCCGCGCGGCGCATGTATCCACCTAATTTTCGGGTGGAGACACGGCGAAAACCTTTGGGGTTGTGGTCTGGCCTCGCCATCCACAATGATGATTTCTTCAATTGAGAGCATTTTCAGCGCCGATAATAAGCCACTTAACTCTTCATCGTCGCGGTAGACGGGTATGACGACGGATAGTCCCGCCATTACATAATGTCTTTATCGGGCACGCTAACGGTTTTGACGGGTGCCGCCTGCGACGCCGCAAAGTCCGACACCGCGACATCTCGCAAATTTCGAAGAATTTCGGGAATGCCTATCGCGACTTGTTTGCGAATGATCTTGGCAGGAATGGGAAGCGAGGGTTTTAAGGCCGTTTGATAAATGACCCGAGAGGTGTGGTCGCTGAGTGGGATGATGTCCCAGCGGCCTTCTTGAACTTTGAGGTCGCCGGAAATTTTTTCGATTTGCATGATTCGGCTATCGTCAGACCCGCGCGTATAAAAGGTTTTAAAAGTGGCATTGAATTTCGGAAGAACCGGACTAACCGCGAATTTTTGCTTTCGAATATCCCAGCTACCGTCTTGCGAGGTTTCTAACACGTCGCATGCGCGAATATCTGAGGAGACCTCTGACATGCGGCCACAGTCTAGCATGATGGCGTAAATTGTATCGGCGGGCACATTAATGTCTATACCCCCCTTTGATATGGTAGGTTTGTGCTCTCGCTCCCTGTCTTTCCATACAGAAATTATTGCATCACCATTTTGCAAGCTGGCGAGTTCCGCGGCGCTTAATTGCGGGGCTTCAAAGGCAAAGCTGGCAGAGCTGCAAACCAATACAGATGTGGCGGCGAGGAGGGATGCAGAGATTCGTGTCATGGCCGGGCTTTAGAAAACCTTTGAACCCAAATCTAATCACCTGAGTTCACATTTTCGCGTG
>CALLBD010000036.1 GCA_938001915.1 uncultured Caulobacterales bacterium
TGTCAGCCGCCCCGACATGACAGTCTTAGGCTTTGGCCGCCGCAATAAAGACAAATTCCTAACCACCCCGCAAACCTTCTCGCTAGGCTTTGTAGAGACGACGGAGTATGAAGCGGTTAAGGCCCATATTTCGGGGATAGAGGGAAAGTGAATTTAAAGGCGGGCCACGCCTATCCTTCCCTAAACCTAGCAAGGAAAATCACCTGCCGCCGCGAGCATCGACGGGACTTTCGCCCCTAGAAGTGTCTCTAGCCATTTCGCTGTTCCGATAATCCGGTCCAAATCGAGGCCATGCTCGATGCCTGAGCGGTTCAGTAAATAGAGAACATCTTCAGTCGCGACATTCCCTGTCGCGGCGGGCGCAAAGGGGCAGCCGCCAATACCGCCAATAGACGAGTCAATGATTGTCGCTCCGGCCTCTATCGCCGCCCAAACATTTGCAATCGCCATGTTCCGCGTATTGTGAAAATGCACCCGTACGGGAATAGGCGCTATAATCTCCTTCGTCTCCTGTACAAGGCGCGACACTTGCGCGGGCACGGCGACGCCGATTGTATCGGCCAAAGCGACTTCGGACGCGCCGCAATCGGCGAGTTGATTGACGATTTCCAAGACATGGCTCTGCGCGACCTCGCCGTCAAAGGGACAGCCAAAGGCCGTGGAAATTGTAACTTGCGCCGTGCGTCCCTCGCCGCGCGCGAGACTGACAATCTCCTTGGCGGTCTCCACCGTTTGCGCGCTTGTTTGATTTTGGTTCTTCAAACCAAACCCATCTGAGGCCACGCAAACCGCGCCAAGTTGGTCGACACCTGCCTCTAAAGCGCGCAATGCGCCGCGTTTATTGAGAGTCAAACCAATGCGGGTAACGCCGTCGATTTGCCCTAATTCGCGGACAACATCTTCGGCATCCGCCATTTGCGGAACGCGTTTTGGATGCACAAAACTGGCAATTTCGATCCGTTTCGCCCCCGCGTCTATTGCGCGGTGAATGAAAGCGACCTTCTCCTGTGTTGAAACTAAGGTCTTTTCATTTTGCAACCCATCGCGCGGGCCAACCTCGACAATTTCAACGGATTTAGTCATAGCCGCCGTTTATTCGGCAGCCGCTGCCATAACAACCGCCGCGTCTTCTTTTATCATATCTGCAGCCTTTTCCGCAATCATGATGGTCGGGGCATTGGTATTGCCAGAAATCACATTTGGCATAATTGAGGCATCGACCACGCGCAGGCCGTCCAATCCATGAACCCTAAGGCGTTCATCGACCACGGCCATATCATCCGAGCCCATTTTACAAGTTCCCACAGGGTGATATTGCGTATCGGCACGGGCGCGAATATCGGCTTTGATTTCATCCGTATCGGTTGTTCCCGCGACATAATTCGGCTTACCTTTAATCTCATCAAAGGCAGGAGACTCCAATATCTGCGTCATCATATGCGCGCCGCGAACAAGTGTATCCATATCGCGCTCATCTTTCAAAAAGGCCGGGTCAATAGCCGGCGGCGCCTCCGGGTCTGCGCTTTTGAGCCAGAGCGAGCCACGGCTTTTCGGGCGAAGCACACAGACATGGCAGCTATAGCCATGCCCCCAACTTAGCTTACGTCCATGATCATCAACCATAGCACGCACCATGACGAGCGAGACATCTGGCGAGGGCTCGGAGCGGTCCGTGTAGAGAAAGCCGCCGCTCTCCGCGAGGTTAGAAGCGAACATGCCTTTCCGCTCTTTACGGTAGCGCAATATATGACCCAACTGACGTAAGTTCCCCAATATAGAGATACCGAAATTATCTTTTAGCGGCGATTTATACGACATCACATAGTCAATATGATCTTGAAGATTTTCGCCAACGCCAGGCAGATTATGAACCTGCTCAATCCCATGCGGTTCGAGCTTATCTTTCGCGCCAATGCCAGAAAGCAAGAGAATTTGAGGTGAGCCAAATGCGCCGCCAGATAGAATGACCTCGCGCACGGCATTAACAGTCTGCGTTTTTTTATCTGCCTTATATTGCACCCCTACAGCGCGGCCATTTTCGACAATGACCTTCTCCGTGTGCGCGCCTGTAATGACAGTTAGGTTTTTCCGGTCGTCAATGGGGTCTAGAAACGCCCGCGCCGTCGACCAACGCTCCCCGTCTTTGTGCGTG
Organism: uncultured Caulobacterales bacterium; assembly: GCA_938001915.1. Classification (GTDB taxonomy): domain Bacteria; phylum Pseudomonadota; class Alphaproteobacteria; order Caulobacterales; family Maricaulaceae; genus Litorimonas. The sequence continues at coordinate 2,153 of CALLBD010000036.1, forward strand.
ACCTCATACATACCGAGGCCTTCTTGCTGCTCGCCGTTGAAATCATCGGTAAAGGGCAGTTGATTTTGACGTCCCGCTTCGAAAAAGGCTTCATTGACCGCGCCAGGCTCATGCAAGGGCGCAACATTTAGCTCTCCGCCTTGACCGTGATAGTCATCGCCGCCTGCTTCCCGATGTTCGCTCTTTTTGAAGTATGGCAAGACCTCATCATAGGACCAGCCTTTATTTCCAAGGCGCGCCCATTCGTTGTAATCCTCTTTATGGCCGCGAATATAGATCATCGCATTCAAGCTGGAGGACCCTCCCAAGACCTTGCCGCGCGGTTGATAGCCTTTTCGGCCATTCAGGCCTTCTTGCGGCTCAGTCTCAAACCGCCAATTACGTTTTCCTAAAACCATATTCCAAATGGCCGCGCCCGGCGTGAAGACACTCCAGTGCTTATGTGTCCCGCCCGCTTCCAGCAAACAAACAGACACGTTGGGGTCCTCTGTGAGCCGGTTCGCCAAAACGCAGCCCGCCGACCCTGCGCCAATAATTACATAGTCAAATGCCTGTGCCATAAGTCTTTCCCCTGCTTTTTTTAATATCTATGGCCCCAAATTTGCGGGAGTCAAATTTTACGGTGTTTACGCATGCCTTCAACACTGAATGGAGAACGCCCTAAATCGACCTTGGACCCACATTGTTTGCTGGCAACCACTTTACACCTCTGCCTAGCTGCGGCACGTAAAGGTATGGCAACACATGACATTATCCATTGGTCACTTTCTCTGCTTATCGGCTATTTGGCGGGCTCCATTCCCTTTGGACTTTTACTCGCAAAAGCCTTTGGCGAGGGCGATATCCGCAAAATCGGGTCAGGAAATATTGGCGCGACCAACGTGCTGCGGACGGGCCGGAAAGATATCGCAGCTATCACCTTACTCCTCGACGCAGCCAAAGCGGGCGTCACGGGATGGCTGGTCCAGCATTATTTTGGCGCGCCCTTTGGATATGCCGCTGCCGCCGCCGCTTTAATCGGGCATTGCTATCCAATTTGGCTAAAATTCAAAGGTGGTAAGGGCGTTGCCACCTTCTTTGGCGGGCTATTTGCGCTGGTTTGGCCGATAGGAATTCTAGCGGCCATTGTGTGGATAGCCACCGCGGTTCTAACAAAATACTCTTCACTCGGCGCGCTCATTGCTTGCGTGATATGTACGATTGTGAGCCATATCTTTTTTGGACAAGGCCCTAGTGTTATGGTCGGTGTCATGTCTGTGATCATCCTTTGGCGTCACCGCGACAACATAAATCGCCTGCGCCGAGGGGAAGAATCTAAGATTGGCCAGAAAGGCTAAAGCGGTGCCGCGCGAATTAAGCCACACCGAGCGCCGAGACTGGATTCGCCTCATTCGGACGCAGAATGTCGGCCCTGTCTCATTTCGCGACCTCATCAACCGATATGGCGATGCGGCCTCCGCGCTGGACGCCTTGCCCTCTCTTATTCGGAAGAAACCTATAAACCCGCCGCGCGCCGACCAAGTCGAAGCCGAAATGGACTATGCGGACCAAATGGGTGTTCGCCTGATCTGCGCCGTAGAACCAGATTACCCCGCCTACCTGCGCGCGCTAGATCCACCACCGCCCGTTATTTCGGTGCTAGGAAATATTGCAACGCTTCACCAGCCCTGCGTCGCTATCATTGGCTCACGAAATGCCTCTGCAATCGGCCAACGTTTCGCAAATAGTCTCGCGGCCGAACTGGGTCAGGCGGGCTATGCAGTAGTCTCTGGTCTGGCGCGCGGCATCGATGCGGCAGCCCATACTGGCGCGCTCGCAAGCGGGACTATCGCCGTTTTGGGCGGCGGCGTGGACCATATATACCCCCGCGAGAATACAGAGCTTCACGCGCAAATCGCGCAGACGGGGGCCATTATTAGTGAAAGCCCAATGGGGTATCGTGCAACGGCGAGAGATTTCCCGCGTCGCAACCGCATTATTTCGGGTCTATGCCGCGGGGTTATCGTCATTGAAGCGGCGGAACGCTCTGGCACGCTCATCACGGCGCGATACGCCCTAGAGCAAAACAGAGAAGTCATGGCGGCGCCAGGCTCGCCGCTAGATCCTCGCACGAAAGGGTGCAACCGCCTTATCCGCCAAGGTGCACATCTGATTGAAACGGCCGGCGATGTTATCGCTGTTCTAGAAACTTTAAGGCCACTTGGGTTGGAGGAACCCAAAGATCTCTTTGATGCCCCCCCTTTCGATCCGATCCGTGCAGAGACTGACATCGCGAAAGCAAAATTACGCGTTCTCGATTTATTATCGCCGACCCCGACGCCGCGGGATGATATCATCCGCGCATCTGGATTACCCCTTCCGCTTGTGACGGCTGCATTGCTGGAGATGGAACTAGCTGGAGACGCGCATGTCGAACCCGATGGAAGAATATCCAGAGTTTGACATGCGCGCCCAGGGGTGCCTGTTTTAACGAGGTAAAGCGCTAGGTAACGTGTTTTTTTACAACCAAATCAATATCATCTGACAGGGCGCTAAGACCCGAAACATTGGCAATTGTCTGTAATTCAACCATTAAATCCGTAATATATGTGATTGTTTCAGAAGATCGTTTAAGGCCTTCAACCTCTAATGAGACGGATAAAGTGGGGTCAGACAAGTCACGTTGCGCATTCATAAAAGCTTTCCTTTACACAATTTATAAGTGTATTTTATGAAAAAACCCTTAAAACTTAAACGCGGCATAAAGTGACGATTGCTGATAAGAATTTATTCGCGAGGTTGACTTTATTTAGAGCCTCCCCCAAACGCCGCGCTCTTCACATATATAGAGTATCTCCATGAATCTCGTTATCGTTGAGTCGCCTGCCAAGGCCAAAACCATCGAAAAATACTTGGGCAAGGATTATAAAGTCCTTGCAAGTTTCGGTCACGTCAGAGACCTGCCGTCAAAGAATGGCTCTGTCGACCCTGAAAATAATTTTGCGATGAGCTGGTCCGTGGACACACAATCCAAAAAGCGGGTCAAAGACATCCAAACGGCGCTTGGTAATGCGGACAAGCTCATTCTCGCAACCGACCCGGATAGAGAAGGCGAAGCAATTTCTTGGCATTTACTCGAAGTGCTTTCGAAGAAAAAAGAATTTAAAGGCAAACCCGTTGAACGTGTTGTCTTCAACGCTATTACGAAAAAATCCGTTACAGAAGCTATCGCCAATCCACGTCAGCTCGACCAAGAGCTAGTCGATGCCTATCTGGCACGGCGCGCATTGGACTATCTTGTAGGCTTTACGCTCTCCCCTGTTTTATGGCGTAAACTTCCTGGCGCGCGTTCTGCCGGCCGTGTGCAATCCGTTGCTTTGAAGCTGATTACGGAACGCGAGACGGAAATCGAACAATTTGACGCCCGCGAATATTGGTCCGTCGCCGGCCTTATGAGCGCACCAAAAGGAAATTTCCCGGCCCGCCTTGTATCCCTGAACGGCGAGAAGTTAGATAAGTTCTCACTCAACAATGAAGCGCTCGCAATGAAGGCGAAAGCCGCCGTAACCTCCGCGAGCCTATCCATCACCAAGGTCGAGGCGAAACCCCTGACCCGCAATCCTTCAGCACCGTTTATGACGTCGACGCTGCAGCAGGAAGCCTCTCGCAAGCTCGGCTTCTCTGCCACACAAACGATGCAAACCGCGCAGCGCCTTTATGAAGGCGTAGATATTGGCGGTGAGACGACGGGTCTTATTACCTATATGCGAACCGACGGTATCAGCATGGTCGGCGAAGCCATCAGTGATTGCAGGGCCACCATCCAATCGGAATATGGCGAAAGCTATCTGCCCGCGCAGCACCGCGTATATAAAAGCAAAGCTAAAAACGCGCAGGAAGCCCATGAAGCCATCCGCCCAACAGGGTTTGGCCGCACCCCAGAAACGCTCAATCTGTCAGGGGATATGAAGAAGCTTTATGAGCTAATTTGGAAACGCGCCATGGCGTCCCAAATGGAAGCGGCCAAATTAGAGCGAACAACCATCACGATTGAAGACAATGCCCATACGGTTGGCCTCCGCGCCACCGGACAGGTCGTGCGTTTTGACGGTTTCCTGAAGCTCTATGAAGAGACCAAGGCAAAATCAGCGGATGACGACGGCGATGAGAAAGACACGGATTTGCCAGCTGTCGAGGCAGGCCAGTCCCTCACCGCAAAAGACATTGAAGCCACGCAGCATTTCACGCAGCCCCCGCCGCGTTACTCCGAGGCCTCTCTTGTTAAGCGCATGGAAGAGCTCGGCATTGGCCGTCCGTCGACCTACGCCTCAATCCTGAAAGTCCTACAGGACCGTGGATATGTGGAGCTGGACAAGCGCCGCTTTACGCCGTCTGATAAGGGCCGTTTGCTGACCGCTTTTTTGGAAGAGTTTTTCACGAAATATGTCCAATATAATTACACCGCCAACCTAGAAGACCAACTCGATAAGGTCTCAGCCGGTGACCTTGATTGGCTAAAGCTCCTCGGTGATTTCTGGAATGAGTTTTCCGCTACGGTTGACGGCACAAAAGACCTGCGGGTTACCCATGTTTTGGACGCCCTTAATGTCGCGCTAAAAACCATTGTCTTCCCTGAAAAAGAAGACGGCAGCGACCCGCGCAAATGTCCGAAATGTGACGAAGGTCAGCTCTCTCTGAAACTCGGTAAATTTGGGGCCTTTGTGGGCTGTTCTAATTACCCAGACTGTAAAATGACACGCCCCTTCGGGAGCGACGAGCAAGAAACAGCCGAAGATGTTATCCTCGGACGGCATCCTGAAACAGAAAAAGACATCGTCCTAAAGACAGGCCGCTTTGGCCCCTATGTTGAGATGGAAACAGAGAAAAAGCCAAAGCGCACCAGCCTGCCCAAGACATGGCCTTATGATGCGATGGATCTCGAGAAGGGTATTCGCCTCATCAATCTGCCGCGTAAAATCTGCGCCCATCCCGAAGATGGCAATCAGGTTATCACGGCCCTTGGACGTTTTGGCGCCTATATCAAACACAACACGACCTATGTGAGTTTGAAAGACCCAGAGGAAATGTTCACCATTGGCCAAAATGACGCCATCGCGCGTATCGCCGATAAACGCGCCAACCCGGGCCGTAGCCGTGGCGGGAAGGTTGTCAAAGACCTAGGCAAACATCCGAAGACCGAAAAGCCGCTTCAAGTCATGGAAGGCCGCTACGGTGCTTATGTGAAATATGAGAAAATCAACGCCACCATTCCAAAAGGTCAAGACCCGCAAGAAGTAACCGTTGAAATGGCGCTACAATATATCGAGGAAAAGCAAGCCAAGACGAAGAAAAAGCCTGCGAAGAAAAAAGCTGCGGCTAAGAAGAAGCCGGCAGCCAAGAAAAAGGCGCCAGCTAAGAAGAAACCTGCCGTCAAAAAGAAAACGGCAGCTAAAAAACCGGCTGCTGACTCGTCTGACGAGGCTTTTTAGGCTGCGGCGAAATATGGAAAAACCTGCCTATCAAACTCTAATTGAATTTTGGTCTACTATTGATGCAGACATCAATTTTGGCCCCACTCCGCCCGAAGCAATTTCCGCGTTAGAGGGCAAATATTCTATAAAGCTCCCGCCTGAATTTCGAGAATATCTTTTCAACGTCTGTCCAATTGGCGTGGATCAGGTGGATAGTGAAATGACCACTTGGTGGGAACTAGATCGTATTAAAAGCCTTAAAGAAGAGTCAGAAGGGCAATTAGGCTACCGCATAAAAGACCCAATCATCCAGAAAGATGCACGATTTTATATTGTTTTTGCTGATTTCATCTTTTGGGGTTGGGCTTGGGCGATTTGTTGTAAACCCGGCGAGAACTATGGCCGTATTTTACAGATGTATGAAACAGAAAATTATGTTTCCAATAGCTTCGGTGATTTTGTGCAATCTTATTTGAAACTCTGGGACAAGGGAATGTTTCTTTCCAGCATAGAGTAAAAGCGTCCACCGTTAGAAGATGAAAACCTGACCTCACCACCCTCCCTTGACCTTTCGGCTGCATAAGCCGACATGCGGGCCATGAAATTAACCAGAAAAATAATATTGGACGAGGTGAAGACCCGTCCTGATTTTTACGACAATAAAAAACTCGCCCGTGCGCTTGGCGTGAAAGGTGATGACCGCCGTGAGCTCAGACAGCTCTTGCGGGCGATGGTCGAGGATGGGGCGCTCAAGAAATCCGACCGCAAGACCTTCCGCGAGGCGGATGCCTTGCCCGGCGTGATGGTGATTAAAGCCACGCGTCTTGATGATGGCGACCTGATGGGTGAGCCCGAGAATTGGAAAGGCGACGGCGCGCCGCCGCAGCTCCTCATCCGCGATATGGGATCGCGAGAGAAAAAGCGCGGGAAACGCGACCAACGCGAAACGCTAAAAATTGGCGACCGCGCGCTTTGCCGTATTAAAGTCCGCGAGAACGGCGAGGCCGTGGCCTCCGTCATGAAAAAGCTGGGCAGCGGGCCTACGGCGCATCTCGGCGTACTCTATCAAGGCGGGCGGGGGTGGCGCATTCAGCCGGTTTCTAAAAAGGCGCGCCATGACTATAAGCCCTCGAAAATTCCTGAGGGCGCAGAAGATCAAGACCTCGTTTGGTTCCGCTCCTCGCGGCGCAATCAAGGCGATTTGCGCATTGCAGATATTACGGAAATCATCGGCTCGGCCAAAGGCGGTAAATCCGCGAGCCTGATTAGCTTGCATGAGAATGACATTCGCGTCGCCTTCCCCGAAAAGGTCATTGAAGAAGCCAAGGCGCTCAAGCTGCCCGAAATCGAAGGCGCACGCGAAGATATTCGCGACCTCCCACTCATCACCATTGACCCTGTGGATGCTAAAGATTTTGACGATGCCGTCTTCGCCCATCCAGATAAAAATGAGAACAATAAAGGCGGCTGGGTTGTTTGGGTTGCCATCGCCGATGTATCAGGCTTTGTGACGCCTGGTTCTGAGCTGGACAAGGAAGCGCGCGAGCGCGGGAACTCTGTCTACCTCCCCGACGTCGTCGTCCCCATGCTACCGCATGAGCTATCTTCGGACCTCTGTTCCTTGCGCCCCCATGAAGACCGCGCCTGTATGGCGGTACGTATGGTGTTTGATAAAACGGGCACGAAGATAAGGCATAAATTCAAACGCGGTATGATGCGCAGCCACGCCCGCCTGACCTATCAACAGGCGCAAGACGCAGCAGACGGTAATGCTGGCGAAGCCGCTGAGCCCGTGCTCGACATTATCCAAGATATATACGCCGCCTATGCGGTCCTAAAGAAAGGCCGCGACGCGCGCGCGCCGCTTGCGATTGAGCTACCCGAACGCCGTGTCCATATTGACGAAGACGGCAAAGTCAGCGGCATTACACTCCGCGATAGATTTGACGCGCATAAACTCATCGAAGAATTTATGGTGCAGGCCAATGTCTGCGCTGCGGAGAGCTTGGTGGAAAAGAAATCGCCGGGCATTGTCCGCCTGCATGACGCGCCTGATCGCGAGAAGCTACAAGGCCTGGTCGAGTTCCTGCCCGTGCTCGATTTGAAATTCTCGCTGGGTGAACGCGTGACAACCTCCCGCCTGAACAAGCTCCTCACGCAAGCTAACCAAAAAGACCTCACCGAAACCGTTGGCATGGCCGTTTTACGCAGCCAGTCCCAAGCCGTATATAGCGCAGACAAAGGGGGGCATTTTGGCTTGAACCTCACCGATTACGCCCATTTCACCTCACCCATTCGGCGCTATGCGGACCTGATTGTCCACCGCGCGCTCATTAGCGCCTTTGGCTTTGGTGACGACGGCCTAGATAAGGAAAGCACCTCACGCCTGAAAGAGATTGCGGAACATATCTCTGCGACGGAACGCAAAGCCATGGTGGCGGAACGCGATGCGAAGGATCGCTATATCGCGGCTTATCTGGCGGACCGCGTGGGTGGAGTCTTCAATGCGCGCATCACGGGCGTAACAAAATTTGGATTATTCATAACACTCGATGAAACGGGCGCAGATGGCCTCATTCCAGCGCGCAATCTGGGATATGAATATTTCGCCTATAATGAAAAGAACCGCGCCCTGATCGGTGTTGAAAGCGGTGATACTTATCGCTTCGGCAGACCCATTAAAGCCAAGCTTGAAGAGGCCACTCCCATAACAGGTGGATTGATCTTTGAGATGGTCAGTAAACCTGAAAAAGGCAAACCACCAAAGAGACATCACCGCAGCGGGGGCGGGCCAAAATCACGCGGGGCAACGCATCGACGCAAGCGGCGTTAGGACAAGGATTGTCTATTATTTGTGCTCGAAAGCTCCCATCACATCTTATCGCCGTGACTGAACTGGTTTCGTTGCGTCATTATGAAAGAAGCACTTTAGCGCCACCTATATTTGGAACGTGGGTTAATTGCGGAGCGCCACATCCTCGTCTCAAAATTTCTTTTTCCTCATTCTGATTGTCAATTTTCCCAGATTTTCCGCAGGTTTCCGGAGATGCATCCTCATTTCAAGAAAACATAATCCACGCTTTCAAAAGCTGTGATATATTGAGCCTGTTCTTTCAAACATAGGACAGGTAGACGTCACCTACTGGTTTGAGAGACGGTGGGCCTGAGCATTCAGTGATGACACGCTGGACTGTGCCGGGGCTTTAGGAGTGAGAGCCGATGCCTAGGGCCAGAGTTGCCCTAACTGGTAGGACAGACGGGCCGCTTCTTCAAAAACCATCGCCGCAGATAGTGCAATTTTTGCTCTGCAAAAAATGTACGGTGTGGATTTGGCTGTAAGTCAATTCCACGAGTCTTCGCGTAAAACAAAACTTCTTCTACCCCTTGGTATTCCATCGGGGAGACACATCTGCGGGCACGTCCTGTTTGATATATAACCTTCGGCTGACCTCTCGATAGGCAGTGAGGAATTCAACTTGCCTATAACTCTAACATTGCACACCGAACGACTTAGCCGTTCGGCGCTTCGCTGCAATCGACTCACTGGGTCGATTGCGGACGTTTCGCGTCCCTCGGGAAGACACATCTACGGGCACGTCCTGATTTGAATTGAAACCTCAGCGCCCCCGCGATGGCGCGCAGCAGCTTTTGCTTGTTTTCAAATCAGTCAAGCGCCATCACGGCTCCATGTCCGATCCAATTAAAGATTCTGGCCCTATCCTTGTGGGTAAAATGAAAATCACCGAGAATGAGCGGTCAAAACGAAAAGCTCTAACGCGCGCGCCCAAACCCCGATTGGCGTCGACCTTGGTTCTGACATGCGGGTCTGGTGAAAATTTGAAAATCCTCATGGGGCAGCGCTCAAACCGACATGATTTCATGCCAAATGTCTATGTATTTCCAGGCGGCCGCGTCGACCGTGCGGATAGCTACGCGAAATATGCGGGCCGCCTCTCCGCCCGGACCGAGCGAATATTGGAAGCCGCCTACACCCCCCGCCGGTCCCAAGCGATTGTCCTAGCCAGCGTAAGGGAGACCTGGGAGGAAACAGGTCTCATGCTGGGCAAACGATCTGACGCCCACCGCAATCTCACCCATGCGAGCTATGACGCGTTTCGGGAAACCGGACAGCTGCCCGATTTATCCGGTATTGAAGTCTTTGGCCGCGCGGTGACACCGCCGCACCGCCACAAGCGCTTTGATGCCTGGTTTTTCGTCAAACAACTCGGGGAAAGTCCGCCGCCGAAGATTTCCGATAGTTCAGAGTTGTTGAATGTGGGCTGGTTCACATTTGATGAGATTGAAAGCCTCGAGACACAGCGCGCAACCGACATGATGCTGCAAGTCTTGAAGCGCTATCTGAAAGCAGACCGTCCCCCTGAAACCATATTTTACTCCCGCGCAATCCGAGGTGAGTTCAAAATGCTGCAATTCCCGTAGATTACTATAGCGGCTATCGGTTGACAGCCGCGCTCGAAGCGCCTATCCGCGCGCAACTGAATTACTCGAAAATGAGGACTCCCCATCATGGCGAAGCCTACCACAATTAAAATCCGTCTTAACTCGACCGCTGGCACGGGTTATTTTTACGTGACCAAGAAAAACTCACGCACAATGACTGAGAAAATGGTCAAGAAAAAATACGACCCGGTCGTACGTAAACACGTCGACTTCAAAGAGGGTAAGATCAAGTAAGATCGAAAACCAGTATCAAAAAAGCCGCCGCTCGTAGACTTACGTGCGGCGGCTTTTTTGTATAAAATGCTTCTAAGCCGCTTTGGGAAATTTAGCAGATAGCGCCTTGTTCCGGCCGCTTTCCTTAGCCTTATATAACGCATCATCCGCCCGTTTGAAAACGTCCCGTAGACTCTCACCCTTTTCGACTTGTGCGACACCCACACTGGTCGTAACCTGTAGCGCTTCGCCACCTACGAAGATTGGTGTTCCCGCGATTAAGGCGCGCACGCGGTCAGCAGCTATTAGAGCCTCTTCGACCTTCGTATCCGGCATCGCAATCATAAACTCTTCACCGCCATAGCGTGCGACAACATCCACCGCTCGCATATTGGTCACCAAACGGGCCGCAACCTCTTTAAGGATTTGATCCCCCATATCATGACCTAAAATATCATTGACCCGCTTAAAGTGGTCAATATCAAACACCATCAATGAAAAAGGGGTGCCTTGGGTTTCAAGCTCCTCAAAGAGCGGCTCCACTGTACGGTCAAAAAACCGGCGGTTACCCAGGGCTGTCAACGGATCTGCCACCACCATTTCTAAGTTTTCGTTAAAATTCTCACGTAGCGAGTCCGCATAGAATTTCCGTCGCAACAATGTGGCCACCCGGGCCTTTAATTCTTGGATCTCAACGGGGCGCATGACCGTATCATTAATCCCGATATCATAGGCGCGTATGAAACGTGTTTCATCCTCAGGATCGCCAACAACAAGAATTGGAACATCCCGACTTTCTTCATTAAATTTCAAGGACGCGCAGACTCGTAAGCCGTCAAAGCTTTCACTCACAAGGCTTACGATAATTGTATCGATTCCTGATTTCGCTAAGCGAATGGCCTTTATGGGATCTTTTTCGATTATGATTTGATGTTTTTCACGCAACGGCTTCGCAATTTTTTCTGCATGAAGCGCATGATCTTCGACAAGCAAAATCCGTCCAGATTTTTTCTCCAAGGACTCAAGTAGCCCGCGCGAGTTGGAGACCGTATGTCCTGTATGACTGAGCAATTGATCCGTGACCATCTTCAAACGCAAGAGAGACCTCACGCGGGCCATCATGTTGAAATCATCAATAGGCTTTGTAACAAAATCGTCTGCGCCAGCCTCAAGTCCGCGAATTCGGTCTTTTGTTTCTTCCAATACCGTGACCATGATAACAGGAACATGCCAAGTCGCCGGATTATTTTTGAGCCGTTTGCAGGCTTCAAAACCATCCATACCCGGCATCATGGCATCCATAAGGACGAGGTCCAACCGTTCTGTTTCGGCCACTTCCAAAGCTTCATATCCCGAACGCGCTGTCAGGACATCATAATATTCTGCCTGAAGCTTTATTTTCAGGAGATGAACATTTGGGGCAAGATCATCGACTACGAGGATGCGCGCGGACATGGCGGTCTCCTCTCAACTACGCGGCTTCGGCGAATTTCCGCACTTTAGCGAGGAAAGACGAAACCGTAATCGGTTTGGCAATATAGTCTTCACACCCCCCGTCCCGAATACGCTTTTCATCGCCCTTCATGGCGAAAGCCGTGACAGCAATAACGGGAATATTGGCTAAGGCTTCATCATCCTTAATCCATTTTGTCACTTCTAACCCAGACACTTCTGGAAGCTGAATGTCCATTAGAATTAAGTCGGGGTTGAAACTACGCGCTAATGAAATAGCCTTTAAACCCTCGCGAGTCTGTCTCGTCTCATAACCATGAGCTTCTAGAAGATCTGCGAACAACTTCATGTTCAGTTCGTTATCTTCAACAATGAGAACTTTTTTCGACATTTTTTTCAACATAGTCCCAATTCACCAACTAACAGCACCATCTGATTTGCGGTGCTTGCTCTTGTTCTTACCCGCTGACACTGACAGAATATCCTTAAATCTTGGTGTGTAGGCCGGTTACTTGTGGTTAACCATGATGGCCCAATCACAACACTGTCGCGACGGTTTCCGCATAGAGAACATTGCATGAACAAGTTAACTCTTATATAAGATGAAATGATGACGTCCTGCAGCACAAAAGAAGCACGGCTTTGCCGAGACTGCGGCGCGGAAAATCTTAAGGCAGACAGTTGTAGCGCCTGTGGGTCTAGCCGTGCAATCGCCCACCCTGACATAAATGCGTTATCCATTGCCCATGTAGATTGTGACGCATTTTATTGCTCTGTTGAAAAACGCGACAACCCAGACATCCGCGATAAACCCGTCATAGTGGGCGGCGGACGCCGCGGTGTTGTCTCTGCGGCCTGTTATCACGCCCGCGTCTATGGTGTGCGCTCCGCTATGCCTATGTTCCAAGCGCTAAAACTTTGCCCCCAAGCCGTCGTGGTCAAAGGCAGCCTAGATAAATATGCCTTTGAAGGCGGGCGTATTCGCAACATGATGCGCGCCCTCACCCCTCTTGTTGAACCCCTGTCGATTGACGAAGCCTTTCTGGATTTGACGGGCACGGATCGCCTTCATGGAAAATCGCCCGCACAAAGTCTCATACAGCTTCAGAACGATATTTTGCGAGAGGTTGGGGTCACGGTCTCTATTGGGCTCTCCTATAATAAGTTTCTCGCGAAAACCGCCTCGGACCTCGACAAGCCAAATGGGTTCGCCATCTTAGGCCGGAAAGATGCACAAGATTTTTTAGACCAACAAACGGTCGGCTTTATTTATGGCATTGGCCCTGCTTTTGCCTCGAAGCTCGAAAAAGCGGGATTGCGTAGGATTGCCGACGTCAGGCAACGGTCCGACAAAGATCTCGCCCGGCGCTTTGGCGATCAAGGCCTGCGGCTGGCGCGGCTCGCGCGCGGCGAAGATCACCGTCCCGTCAATCCCGTCAGTGACCGAAAATCAATCTCGGCAGAAACCACCTTTAACACCGATTTTTCGGACCTCGAACTGCTTAAGGATAAGCTCTGGCAAGTCTGTTTAAAAACCGCAGACAGGTCGAAAGCCAAAAATCTGGCGGGGCGGACGGTGACGCTCAAATTGAAATCCGCCCAGTTCAAATCCATCACCCGACGCCGCACGCTGCAACAACCCGTTCAGCTCGCAGATGTCATTTTCTCGGAGCTCGAGCCGTTATTGGAGGCTGAAGTTGATGGGCATAAAACCTACCGCTTAATCGGCGCGGGTCTCTCAGGTTTAACCGAGCCAGTTGGGGATGTCGCAGATATGCTTGACATAAAATCCGCAAAGCGCGGCGCGGCGGAACGCGCCAGCGATATTGCCCGGGCGAAATTTGGATCTGACGCCGTTACAACGGGCCGCGGCTTGAGATTAAAACAAGCGAGAGCCAAGAATATTGCGGAGAGCCTTCCTAGCAAACCTAAGTTTGAAGAGTAGTTTTTGGCGCGCGGCGCCGTTCAATCCAAGCAATAGCAAGAGCTAAAATCGTATAGGTCGCAACCGCCGACATCCCAAGAGACGGACCACTTAAGGCTGAGGCTGGATCAAAATTACCCGCTTGAACCTGAATGCCGGGAGCCGTGATAAAGGCAAATTGGATAAGGCACATAAAAGCAAATAGGCAGGTCAGGGCAACAAGGCTTGAACGTGGACCGGTCGTCACACGCACCCAATAGATAAACGCCGCCAATAAAAGCCCGATTTCCAGAGCAAAGGCCATATAGGGCCAATTCCAAACACTTAAGCCAAACTCAATTTGACTCCCCGGCCAAAGCGGCAAGTCTGGACGATGTACGATGAAATCGAAAATCCAATGAGAAAAAACCAGGCCAAATACCATCCAAAACCCCTTAGCCCCGCTGCTGGGGTGAAAGAGCTTGAAGAGGAAACCCCCAACAGCCGCCCACCCCAATGACGTTAAAAGACTGTGAGAATACGGGATTGTAAAATAGGGCTCACCGCCAATCATGCGCGTGTCACCTTCAATTCCCAATATGGCCAGACAGGCGAATATAATATCCATGAATTGAACCGCAAGAAAGGCTATCCACACAGGCACTAAAACGGTGCCTTTGCCGCGCTGCGTGTCCCAGACCGCAGGTGCGTAATGCCCCATAAACATCGCTAAAGCGCCTTCGCAGCGTCTAAGGCATCTTTAATCTCTGCTTTTGATCGGCTCGCAGTATTACGCCAAGTCACGGCGGTATCTTTGTTGAGCACCCTGCCATCTGGTGCGACCATAATCAGCGTTGGCGTACCCACAATGGAGTCAATTCCGAACCGCTGCGCGATGTCAATATTTCTGTTTTTCTGAGCGACATCGACATAGGTGACGACGAAGTCTCGCGCTAGTAAAGCGGATATATCTTCATCGATTGTAAACCACCCCGCAAGCGCGCGGCTATCATGGCACCAATTCGCCCCCATCGCGACTAGCGTGATTTTATTCTCAGCAGCGCCTCGCGCAAGCGCGGCATCCACATCAGTTTTTGCATCTCTTGTTTCCTCGAAGAGCAAGGCTTCGGGATGCTCAGCGGCAGAGGCGTCAGGCACAGGCGTGATAGAGGTGCAGGCCATTGCCAAAATGGAAATCAGAAGAAAGCTTAGATATCTCATAGCTGCACTTACCACGAAAATCAGTTGCATGCCTAGCGTCTTCACGCTCTAGATAAAACATGCCCTTTTTCAAATTTTTTCGCCGTCTAAAAACAAAAGTGCAGCCCATAACGAAAGCTAGGCCAAAGCCACGGATAGTCCCAAGACAGGCAACCCCTTCCCCCACGCCCCTCATCGACCAACAAGCTAGCCTTGATATTCGGCGATATTTTCACAATGAACGACATTTCCAGTGCTACACAACATGGTTTGCCTATTGGGGCGGATGGGTTAGCGCAGGTCACTGCCTGACAGAAGCCCAAGACCATTTACCTGAATTTGCAAACGGCTCATATATCAGTAAATGGCCGGACGGGCTCGACGCCGCTCTAGTGGGCTGTACGCTCCCCAGCGCCCGCCCTCCTGGTCCGGCAATCGGTCAAAATGTCATTCTACTCGGCTATCCCGCAGGGTCTCGAAATTTGGAAAGCCGAAAAGGCCGCGTTTATTTTGAACGCAGCCCAGGGCAATGGATAGTCCATATTTTCGACCCCGATGAGCCTGTCGTGACGGGCATGAGCGGCGGCCCGGTCCTAGATTCCCAGACCCGTAAACCCATAGGTATTACAATTACCCGCAATAGTCCCGCCGATCTTAACAATGATCGAGACCCTGACGAAAGCGCGGATTTTATCGCCCTGTCATCTGTATGGGACGCTGTCTCCACTCCGCAGACCGCGTAACGGATCTAAACTAAGATTAGCGCTACCATGCCAAACAAAATAAGCGTGGATAGGCTAAACAGGCCAAACCGGACCATAACTTTTCCGGCGCTGACTTGAACGAAACTGTGCAAGACCCGAAGAACCACATAGGCCCATGCGGCGTAGTACAATGGCGCTGACATTTGCGCCGTCAGAGCAATATAGAACATCAAAGCATAGAAGATTGTTGGCTGTTCCAACAAATGATTATAATTATGCGCTGAGGCTTGAACGGACAGCGGCATCTGCTCTTTCCATTTGCCGTCCGGAGATTTCGCAGAGTCTGGGTCAATTTTAGCGGCCTGCATGGCGGGTATCCGCCGCGCATACATCAGCACCCATATTAAAAGTGTCCAAATTATAAGGGCCAAAACTGGCGTTAAAAATGATGTTGATGTCATGCGTCTCTCCCTGATTTTTGGGTACATTACACCAATAAAAAAAGCCTGCACGAGTTTTTCGTGCAGACCCTCTATTCAGTCTTCAAAGCGAAAGCTTTGAAACAGCTTTACGCCATTGTGATGTTTTCAACCGCAGTCTTACCAGTGCGTTGGTTCACCGCTGTATCGAACATAACTTTGTCACCTTCGTTAAGGCCTTGGATGCCTGAACGCTGTAGCGCTGTGATGTGGACAAAAACGTCGCCTTCGCCATCATCTGGTTGAACAAAGCCGAAGCCTTTAGTGGTGTTGAAAAATTTGACCGTACCGGCCTTCATTTCGTCTGACATGTGTATTCCTTTCACGTCGTCAATGTGCGGACTTCAATGCGAAGCCCGCGGGAGTGTCGAAAAAGGTATGCAATGCGTACTCAGTGAGGCGTAACAGCGTGTCACGTCAAAGCTGGCCGGGTCGTCAGGCCTGTTCTCGATAGCTGGTCCTATGGGCCTTATAATCGTAAACCGCAAGTGAACCTTTTCTATCAGCTTTTCGTGCTTCCCCCTAAAACTTAAATCTGGTTCCAATGGCAAAGGCTAATCCATCGGGATTATCATCCAAATCTGCTGAAAATCCGTTACTGCCATCGGCAACAAACTGACGCTCCAGATCTATTCCATAGGTTTTCAAATAGCGGGCTTCCGCGTAAACATCAAAAGCGTCAGATGCATTCAGCGTAACGCCAATCGTTGAAACAGTCGTTATACCTGTGTCTTGGCCATTCACGGCGAAGGTTGGTGCTGTCGCCACACCATTGTTTGGAAAATAGGTAACGTTGCTATCAATCACGCCCAAGCCGAGCCCGCCGCCCAAATAAGGCACAATTTTCTGATTCTCTTTCCAGCGAATATCGCTGTAGGAGTTGATAAGGAAAAAGGTTTGACTTTGTTCACCGCCAAAGGTTTGACTACCGGTGTTAAATTGACCGTCTCCGACATCAGACTCAAAATGACTGACTTCCAATTCCCACCGTGGTTGAAATGTTTTAAGAAACTTGAATGGCAGCCGACCGCCTATAGCGCCGCCAAAATACACATCTGAGTCAAGTTCAAATTCGACATTGGCGGGAGCCCCAGCGGCGCCAGGAACCCCTGTTGCGGGCTCTTGTGTTCCGTCGAAATTCGACGTGAAGGGTGCGGATACACCCACAAACCCACTGACATAAACCCCAGAACCGTCTGTAGGTGTTCTATCAAATATTCCCGCATGAGCCGGGAGCGCTGATGCGGCCAAAACAGCCGCAGACAGGAACGGAGTTGACAATGAAGCGAAAATTTTTCTCATGCTAATCTCTCTCAGAAGGAATTCTGAGAGGCTCGTAAACAAGGTCACCGCAGTTAACATCTAACATCTTATCACCAGACGGTGAGATGAATGTTACTATACGCAATTCACTTTACTATTGCATAGTCAACTTCATCATGCGACGCGCCAGAGACCTAAACGCCTCACTGGGGAATCGAAAATTCCCAAAGATAAATAGACAATCAGAATAGAGAAACTAAAGTGATTGGGCTAGACACGAGTATTTCAAACACCGATTTTCACAATGCCTTGGAGGCTCTATCCTCAGCGAAAAGTGTCGAGGAGCTCGTGTCTCGAGCCAAATCCATTGCCGCCATCCGCTACGGGAGTTACCACCATATTCCTGCCATGGGCAGTCATGATTATGAACGTCTGGGTCATTATTGGTCCGTCGGGCTTAGCGAAGATGTAAAAGCCTATTTCGACTCCAAGGGCTCTAGCTCTGATCCGATCATGAAAACCGTGCTCTCCGACGCAAGACCATCTTGGTTGTCAAGCATGAAACAGCACAAAAACTTGTCTGATGGCCCGAGCCAAAACCTAATTAACCTCGCCATTGAGAGAATTGGAGATGGGGTTTTAGCCCCCTTATACGGGCCATTTAACAGGCGTGGATACGCGTTTATCGGCTTTGGGAAACCCCGTGAATTTTTCGAAGATGCGTTTCTATGGCAACTCCACGCAGTCCTACAAGCGACGCATATCCGATATTGTGTCTTGCTCGAAACTTTAAAATCTCAAATCAACCTCACAAAACGTGAGGCGGAAGTGGTCGAACTTATCGCATTTGGCAAAACTAATCCAGAAATTGCCCTTATCCTAGGCATAGCCAAAACCACGGTAGCCGGATATGTGAAGCGCGTTTTTCTTAAATTTGACGCCTCTGACCGTGTCACGGTGGCGTTACGCGCCCAGAGTTTCAGCCTCTATTAATTTCACCGGCGGGCGAACGGCTCTGCATTAGATGCCGAAATATATTCATCGCTATCAAATCTGCCGGTCTGGACTCCGCCGGTTCTTGCGTAAGGGCGACCCGCTCCCAGAATTGAATCAAATTTCGATAATCTTCAGAGGCCTTGAGTGATATTTCCGCAGCGGCATTCAGCAAGCTGGACTCTAGGTCCGATAAAGCAGCCTCCTTTTCCTCAATGCTGTCCCCATTTGAATTCGCCGCTGGCCGTGTCTCCGCGCAATTCTGCAGCTCGGCTTGAGCGTCAATGTAAAGACTAAGGAGGTCTTGTGTCTTTAGCGTCGCGGGTTTTCCGGAAAAGTGATTCGCTGGAGTCATATCTTTTCATTCTCATTTGAGCCTCACCCTACACCCCAGCGAGCCGAGAGCCTACTAATCATGCCGCAGTGTCAAAGCATGAGATTGGGAGTGTTCGTTTTTTTTGAGCAACTTGTATAGCCTGCTATCACACCCCTCCATTTATAGGGGGGATATCTGCCTAGATAAATTGCCCATAATTGGTATTTCGAAAGTGATTTAGGCCTTCAAAGCTTAGCAAGCACGACCTCAAACCACCATAGTGGTCACTGGCTTCCACACTATTCATTTTTTGACCCCTCATAAGCGTTCACGCAGAATTCATGCATCGACACTTGTACTACGTTGACGTGAACGTTAACCGCACATCAATCTGAAATCGGAGTATGTTTAGCTATTGCGTCTTCTGTCCTACTTAACACATACTCAAAACTGAATGTTTGGCGCTTTTTACGAGAGGAAACACTATGACCGAAGCCTATATTTATGACGCGGTTCGCACGCCGCGCGGCAAGGGTAAGTCAGACGGTAGTCTGCACGAAATCACACCTGTTAGCTTAGCAGCGCAGGTCTTAGAAGCCGTTCGGGACCGAAACAATGTCGATTCGGCAGAGATAGAAGACATTGCGTTTGGCTGTGTTTCCCCTGTGGGTGAACAAGGCGCAGTCATTACGCGCTCGGCAATCCTCCAAGCCGGTTACGCGCAAACAACCTCAGGCATCCAAGTCAACCGTTTCTGCGGTTCAGGTCTCGAAGCCTCAAACATAGCCGCGGCTAAAGTCATGGCGGGCGAATGCGACATGGCCATTGGCGGCGGTGTCGAACACATGTCCCGTGTCCCGATGGGTAGTGACGGTGGCGCGATGGCCACCGATCCTGCTGTAGCCATTGCAAATTACTTTGTTCCGCAAGGTGTGTCTGCTGATTTGATTGCAACGAAATATGGTTTCTCAAGAGATGATCTCGATGCCTATGCTGTGGAATCACACAAACGGGCCGACAAAGCCTGGAAAGAAGGCCGGTTCGACAAGTCCATCATTCCCGTCAAAGACATTCTGGGACTGACCGTTTTGGATAAGGATGAGACCATTCGTCCAGAGACCAATATGCAAACACTTGGGGCGTTAAATCCCTCTTTCAAAATGATGGGCGAAAACTTCGGCTTCGATAATGTCGCGAATCAACGTTATCCAGAAATCGAAAAAATCGACCATCGTCATCATGCTGGTAACTCTTCTGGAATTGTTGACGGCGCAGCAGCCGTTCTCATTGGCAATAAAGAAACAGGCGAGCGCCTTGGCCTCAAGCCCCGCGCGCGTATCCGCTCTATGGCGTCAATTGGTTCAGAACCCACTATCATGCTGACAGGACCGGAATTTGCGGCGCAAAAGGCATTGAAACGCGCGGGCATGAACGTCAGTGATATTGACATTTATGAGCTCAACGAAGCTTTTGCAGCGGTTGTTCTGCGGTTCATGCAAGCGTTGGAAATCGACCATAGCAACATCAACGTCAATGGCGGCGCGATTGCGATGGGCCATCCGCTTGGCGCAACAGGTGCTATGATCCTTGGCACAATGGTCGACGAGTTAGAGCGCGCTGACAAAGAGACCTCCCTCGTCACGCTCTGTATTGGCGGCGGAATGGGCACAGCCACAATCATCGAACGCGTCTAAGACGCTCCCCTCTTGGATATAAGCGACGGAACAAAATCATGAGCTATAATAATTTCAAACTAGACACGGATGCTGATGGCATTGTGACCATGACTATCGACGTGCCAAACCAAACTATGAATGTCTGGACACCCGATTTCATCAATGAGTTCGACACATTTATCGACGACTTTAACTCGAACGACGCCATGAGAGGCCTAGTCGTGACCTCTGGCAAGAAAAATGCGTTTCTAGCTGGCGCAGATCTGAACATGATGAGCGAGAATAATGCCGCCGGCAAAACGCTCACAATGAAAGATTTCGAAGAGAGCATGAAGCTGACCAAAGCCCTGCGCAAAATGGAGAATGGCGGTTGGACAACGCGCCAAATTCAGCGCGAAGGCAAGAAGGCCAAACCTGCCGCAGCGGCCATTGAAGGCCTCGCGCTCGGCGGCGGTCTCGAAATTTGTCTTGCAACACACCAACGTTTTGTGGCGGATAACCCAAAAATCAAACTCGGCCTTCCCGAAGTCCTCGTTGGCCTTCTGCCAGGTGCAGGCGGCACGCAGCGCACCATGCGCCTGATGGGCCTTCAGCCTGCCGCCATGATGTGCACACAGGGCAAAAATCTCGACCCGAAAAAAGCCAAAGCGCAAGGCCTCGTCCATGAGGTTGTCGAAACCGGCACAACAGCGGAAGCCGCGAAAGCCTGGGTCAAAGCCAATATCGAAAAAGGCGTTGTCGCGCCGTGGGATGTCAAAGGCTTTAAAATTCCAGGCGGCGGCGGCGCTATGAACCCGAAATCCGTTCAGTTCTTTATGGCCTCTGGCGCTATGGCACTTCAGCAAACGAAGCGAAACTACCCAGCTGTCGAGGCTATCCTGTCTTGCCTTTATGAAGGCTCGATTGTCCCGATGGACACAGCGCTTCGCATTGAGAGCAAATATATAACCAAGCTCCTCATGGGTGCGACGTCGAAGAATATGATCCGTACGCTGTTCCTCAACAAGAACGCCGCCGATAAGGGCGCGGGCCGTCCTGAAGGCGTTCCCCCTCAAGACATCAAAAAAGTTGGCGTCCTCGGCTGCGGGTTGATGGGAGCCGGTATCGCTCATGTCACCGCCAAAGCGGGGATGGAAGTCATCTCCCTCGACCGCAATATGGAAGAGGCGCAAAAGGCCATCGCTTATTCGCAAAAAATCCTCGACAAAAAAGTCAGCCGTGGCCGCATGAGCAAGGAAGACGCCGAAGCCTTCCTCGCGCGCATCACGCCAACGGATGATTATAGCCTCCTCAAAGATGTCGACCTTGTCATCGAAGCCGTTTTCGAACGCCCCGATGTCAAAGCCGACGTTATTAAAAAAACGGAAGCTGTGATTGGCAAGGACATTGTCTTTGCGACGAACACATCCACGCTGCCTATTGGCGGTCTGGCGAAACATTCAGAGCGCCCCGAGCAATATATCGGTATGCATTTCTTCTCGCCTGTTGATAAAATGCCGCTTCTTGAAATTATCCCGCATGCAGGCACGGGCGACCTCGCGCTTGCCGCCGCACTGGATTACAATAAGAAAATCCGCAAGACGCCTATCATTGTCAAAGATGTACGCGGCTTCTTCACGAACCAAGTTTTCCCGCCTTACATCAATGAGGCGGCGCTTATGGTCACGGAAGGTGTGTCTATGGCGCTCATCGAAAATTGCGCGGCCAATCTCGGCTTGCCGATTGGACCGCTGGCCGTCTCCGATGATACGACGCTAAAACTCGGTTACGATATCATGAAGTCGACCCAGGAAGAAATGGGCGATAAATATGTCCCAACCGGCGCGGAAGAGTTCATCGAGAATATGGTCACAAAATGGGATCGTGGCGGACGTCGGCTCGGCGCAGGCTTCTATAATTACGATGAGAACGGCAAACGCCTCGATCTCTGGAAAGGCATGACGAAGCACTATCCACTCGCCGAAGTCCAACCTTCCGCCGAGGAAGTCTCGCAGCGCCTGCTTTACTCGCTTGTCGCGCCATCCGCACGGACCTTTGCAGAGGGCGTCGTGCCTGACCCGCAAAGCGCAGACCTTGGCGCAATCTTCGGACTCGGCTTCCCGCCCTATACAGGCGGGCCGCTCTCTTACATCGACACGATTGGCGTTGACGCCTATGTCGCCACGGCGGATATGCTGGCGCAACGTCACGGCGCACGTTTCTCGCCGCCGCAGCTCCTTCGGGATATGGCAAAGTCAGGTAAGACGTTTTACGCCGACAGCACGCCCTCCGCGCAGAAGACCTACACGAAAAGCGCTCTAAACCGCATGCTTGAAGTCGAAGTCGTCAAAATCGCCAATGCCATGGGCATAGCGGCAAGTGTGGACGATTTGAAAGCTGACACAGTCGCAAAAATCTTGGCCGCGCAAACGGGCGCGAAAGCCGCTTAATTTCCGCAGGCTAAATTGAGATCTGAAAGCCTCGCTTCGGCGGGGCTTTTTTATTTTTATTCCATGAAAGTCCGACCTATACTGAGGTTATGGCTTTCAAACGAGGAAAAAATTCGAAGAAAAAATCGAAGACCGTCGACAAAGTCAGGCCCGTCAAAAATCGCAATAGAAAACTGGCCCCAGGACATGTAAAATTTGGGTTGGGCTTGGACCCCGAAAGGGTTTTGGCAATTGGGGACTCATTGCGCGCCGAGTGGAATTTCTATCCCGACGGGCGCATCTGGATTCAACAAGACACATGGTTCGATGCGGCAGTTGGGCAAACTATAGTTAGATTTAAACGGAATGACACTCCCGTCAAAGGCTACGCACCTTCAAGAGTGCAAAGTTGTCTGTTTCCAAATGGCGAAAGAGGCCTTGCAGTCGCGGGGTGCTATCCAGATGACTCGAATAAAGTCGTCTGGCGTAGACCTTCATCTGATCGAGGTCATTGGTGGCCAGGCTCAGTAAAATTTTCACCTCCAGATGCCATATTTACGGACTATGGCGACCTGCTTCCAATTGAACAAATTACGAAAGATGAAGTTGGTAGTGAAATGCCGAATAACATGATCCCTTGGACTGAATTCTTCAACGCCTGCACCAGATCAGAAATTCTAAAATCTAAACTGCGTATTGATACTTATGCGTGGGGCTTTTGGGGATTATTTATAGATCATGATGTTGTGAAAAAATCGTCAAACAAAAAGGTATATTTCTCAAGTGATAGGGTCATAGGGGAAATCCTTGCGCGCTTGCGTGGATGTGGCGAGAGATATACGGATTTCTATTTTGGACATGAGGACGGGCTTGGCCCACAACCCACTCAATATGAAAAACGAGAGTTGCTTTTCCTTTTTGATAAATTGGGGTTTGAGACTGATTAGTGTTTAGCCGCTAGTTGGATTTTATCGTTATTTTGTTTGAGAGAATTAAATGAATTGCGACTCAGACATGCGGGAATTCCCACTGCCTGCCAAGAGAACAGCCGAAGGTTAGATATCAAACAGGACATGCCCGCAGATGTGTCTTCCCGATGGACGCGAAACGCCCGCAATCGACCCAGTGAGTCGATTGCAGTGTAGCGCCGAACGCTCAGCCGTTCGGTGTGCAGTGTTAGAGATATAGGCATGTTGAATTTTCTGCCGCCTCTGTTGAAACTACGGTTTCAACTAAGTCAGCCGAAGGCTAGATATCAAACAGGACGTGCCCGCAGATGTGTCTTCCCGATGGAATACCAAGGGGTAGAAGAAGATTTGTTTTACGCGAAGACAAAATGCCAACCCAGTTCCGAAATCGCTTACGCGCTTTCGGTTCCTTGCCATTTGATTATCAATCAAATGGACGGCGTCATCTGCGGCGATGGTTTTTGATGCAGCGGCCAGTCATAATCCCCACAGGTCATGCCATTAGACAAGGTGGTCGGCTCTCACTCCAAAAGTCCCGGCACACACTCAGCTCTCACACCAAGTCGCTCAGACCCATCGTCCTTCAGACGGCAAGCGAGGCCTCACCTGTCCTATGTCTGAAAGAACACGCCTAGTGTGACACAGCTTTTGGAAGTGAGGATTATGTTTTTTGATATTTTTACAAAGGTCTGATTTATCTGAATTGTTCAGTACCAAAGCCTGCAATAAAAAGAGGATAGAGCCGCTCGGCGTAAGACTAAGCGACCCCACATGCGCGCAGAGATTACCTCCGGCGCTCACCTATTTTTTGGGATGGTGTTTCAAGGCTCGACCCATCCAAGCTCTCAATCAATTGTATCAATTGAATGAACTCAGCGCGGTAGCCGTTCTCATCTTTGCCCTTAGCCGCCTTCGCGAGCTTTAGGGCGTCTTGATAGCTATAGTCTTCCACCGCCGTATCGCCGCGGACCTTTTGCCCTACCGCCGCGACAGCCGTCGCAAAGCGCATATCATCACTGGCGCGTTTCAGGCTGCTTTCCTGACGCTTCCCAATCGGGAAAGTCTGGAGCGTGCTTTTATCCGCATCAGGTAGTTTATGACGAATTTTGACGAAGGCATATTCATCCGAGCCCGTATTTGCGCCCCCTGTATCAGCGGCATAGCGGAGCTTATCCACGGTTACCGCAGGTGAGCCCACGGGCGTCATCTCATATATCGCGGTGACGCTATGGCCCGCGCCAATCTCGCCCGCATCCACCTTGTCATTGTTGAAATCCTGACGTTTTAGCGCGCGGGTTTCATAGCCAATGAGACGATATTCCGCGATCTTAGCCGGGTTAAACTCGACTTGGATTTTGACATCTTTGGCAATGGTGAACAGTGCGCCGCCCGCTTCATCGGCGAGGACTTTGTTGGCCTCTGCGAGACTATCAATATAGGCGGCCACACCATTTCCATTCTGCGCAAGGGACTGCATGAGATGATCATTATAATTGCCCATCCCAAAACCGAGCACGGAGAGGAAGATGCCCGTTTTGCGCTTTTTCTGGATGAAGCTTTTCATATCATCTGGCGAGGAGAAGCCGACATTAAAGTCACCATCCGTCGCGAGGATAACGCGGTTCACACCTTCATCATCAAAGCTTTCCTGCGCTTTCTGATAGGCCAGCTCTAGCCCTGCTGCGCCCGCCGTGGAGCCGCCCGCCCGTAGATTATTCAGGGCTGCTAAAATTTCGGATTTATTTCTGACCTTGGTCGGCTCTAAAACCGTCCCGCTCGCGCTCGCATAGGCCACAATCGAGACCGTATCGTCTTCATCCAACGTGTTGAGGAGAAGTTTAAAACTATTGATGAGCAGCGGCAGTTTATTTGCGCTGCGCATCGACCCTGACGTATCAATCAGGAAGACGAGATTGCTGCGTGGCTTTTCAGTCTCTTTCGGGACATAGCCTTTAATCCCAATGTGCATCAGCTTTGTGTCTGTATTCCACGGGTTTGGCGTGACCGTCACATTGGCTTTAAACGGCTCATCAGCGGATTTCGGCGCGTCATAGTCATAGGGGAAATAATTGATCATTTCCTCCAGGCGAATGGCGCTGCGCGGCGGCAATTGCCCGCGATTAATCGACGCCCGTAGGAAAGTGTAAGATGAGGTATCCACGTCAACCGAGAAGGTAGAGACGGGTTTTTCAGCCACAGGGGTCGGGAGGTTGGCCTTATAGATTTCAAAGGCGTCACGGTTTTCAAATTCGCGCACGATAGCTCCGTCGTCATCACGGAGGATATATTTTGGCGGGATAGGTTTTTGTACAATTGTGTTGGCATTTAGCGCTTGGCTGCCAGGTTTCCATTCCTCTCTGGCAGGTTCAACCAATACTCGCTCTGAGCGCGTTTCATATTTCGCAGGAATAACGACAAATTCGGTTTTCGCGTCTTCAATAACAAAGGTCTTAGTGACCTCTTCAAAGCTACCATCATCGAGCTTGACCTTCACTGTAACATCTTTTGTGACAGCAGGCACAACGCGCTTCTCTGCCCGCGCAGGAGATTTAACAACTTGTTTCGTGATTGTTTTATATTTCGCCGGAATCATCACGCGACATAGAATTTCGCCTGTTTGAGACACAATCGTCTCGGTTGACTGAACGACCACATTACTCGTTCCATTAAAGACCGTAAATTGTCCTTGGGTAGATGTGTTTACCTTTCCCGCATTGCCTGCGCTTCCAGGGACGACTTCGAGTGTGAGGCCCGCGATTTTGTCTGTCTCGGTTGACGGAGCTGGCGCAGCGGTGAAACCGCCGCTTGGTGACCCACCGTTCCTGGGCCGCGACAAAGCCGCGCGCGGATTACCCTGGGCAGAGCTAATGGCACCGTCCAACCCACCAAGTTGCGGGGCGGGCGGCGAGGTTGGTCTGGAAGGCGCTGCCTGTTGAAACCGTTGTTCACGCGGCTGAGTACCAGCTTGAGCCTTTGACTTATTCCCACGAACATCGCTCAATAAAGAGTCTACGGAAGTAATCCCGCCTTTGGGCAGCGACGCAGGCGACTTTCCAGCCGTCACAACAATTTCATCATGAACCACTGGGTTGGTAGGCTTAGTTGTCGTCCACGGTTGAACTTCCGAAGAAAGAACCTCGGTTGTTCCATCTGCGTTGATTTGAATGGTTTCTTTGACGGTCTCATAAAGAGGCGGAATGACTCTAAGCTCTTCACCTGCCTGACGAAGTATAACCTGCTCAGGCTTGGACTCATATTCCGCCGGAACGATCTCGCGTGCATATAAATCACCACCTGTCTTCGGATCTACGCCAGTCTTGACCCATTCGGCGCGCTCCGGTGAAATCTGAGTGCGTCGCTCAATCGTGCCATATTGGGCTGGCACATTAACGGCTTCAACGCGGCCCGGTGCTTTCAAAACACGGCGTTCAATCGTCACGATGTTTGATGGCGTTTGATCTACTGCCGCTAATCTGCCCTCTTGAGATGTAGGTGGCTTTACGACGTCAATGGCGGGTTCAACCAATTCGGGCGTTGGCGCTTGAGTAGGCGCATCAATCACATCGGGCGCATCCGTAATTTCAGACCCTGCACTTTCACTAATGATGGGCTTGTTATCTTCGGACGTCACGACGACCCGCTCAAGTCCCAACTCATCCATATTCGGCAGGACAATCATCGCCGCCATGAGGGCGGCGGCGCAGGTGCCTGCCATCATCATGCTGTGCGGTTTGAAGTTAAATATAGGCTTGCGTTTTTGCATTGTCTCGACCCTTCTGGTTTTCACCTGCACCGTTTTGGTGGGTGTGCCAGTAGGACGCGGCGCATCGGCCAATCCTTGGGAGCCATCGGAAATTTTTTCTGAATCTGCCGTTTTCGCGCTCACAGTCTCAGCAGCGAACTCCTTATCAAACGCAGCCATAGCGGCGCGCATCCCGCTCTCGCGAGAGGTCCTAGACGGGCTCAAATTCTGCATTTGCGTAGCCAGCTTATCCGTATCGTCGTTCATGCCATTTTTGCTCATGTCAGGGCCTCCTGCCCTAATCCGTTATCTTTTGATGCGAGTGTTTTTAATCGCCGCCGTATTTCACTCATTCGCCAAGCGACGGTCCCCTCGGCGACGCCTAAAACCTCTGCGGCTTCGGCGAAATTCATTTGCTCCCCCAGGGTCAGCGCGGCAGTTGCGCGCAAATCAAGCGAGAGCGTTTCCAGCGCACTTTGCAGCCAAGAGAGCCGCCGCTGCGTATCTTCCGCCTCGCCGCGCGAGAGGCTTTCGACTTCTGCATATCCCGCCGTGGTACGGTTACGCGTGGCCGAGCGGCGCAACGCATCTTTGGCGGCATTCACCGCGATACGGTGCAGCCAAGAGGTCACTTTTGCCTCGCCGCGCCAACTCCTGAGCTTGGCGGGCAGCCCCGCCCATACCTCTTGCGTGATATCCTCCGCGTCACTTTGGTTTTGCACAACACTATAGACCACGCGAAACACGCGATCATAATGCAGGCCCAGAAGCGCGCGAAACGCCTCCGCATCCCCCGAAGCCGCGCGCGACGCCAGCTCCTCACTGTGAAGTTTTTCATTCATTTGCCCATAAGACGTATCTCAATCGGTAATCCTTGGAAATATTTTAAATTTTTTCAGTTTTTGTGAATTTGCTGTTTTGCCACTTACTATTAGCCGAATTTCAATAGGTTTGTGCCAATAAAGCATATGGTTTATCTAATTATCGGAATGATCTTAGCTGTTTGGTTCGCAATAGCAGGCGTCATACGCGTCTTAAAACCCCGTCTTATGTTTTACTTAAACATCTTCCCAATCTTTTTGCTTTTGCAAGTAGGCTTTTGGGCTGGAATGGTCGATGAGCAATTAGGCTATGAGCACGACTATTGGGCCTATGCGGGAATTGCGAACGGGATAGATTTTTATATATTTCTTTTTATGAAAAACTGGGCACTCTCTATATTTGTGATTTGCAGCGCCTTTTTATCTTATGAAATCGCAAAATTCGTAACACGTCGGTACAAGCCCAAACTTAAGCGAAAACGTGAGACCACAGCCGAATATATGCAGAACCTGCCCTGAGCAGACCAGTTGATAGGGAAAGTAACTTCGGTTTTTGAAAGGCATTTAAAGTTACCGACGCATCCCAACATTCACATCTTCAACTCGTAGCGGCGTCGTAAGAGATAATCCATCCAATGTCCTTGCACGCGAGAGCGCCACATAGGCCTGCCCCATCGCAAAGGCCCCACGTCCCAAATCAATGCGCACATCATCGAGCGTCAGGCCTTGCGCTTTGTGGATGGTCACGGCCCAGGCCAGAATGAGCGGCATTTGTTGGAAGCTGGCCGTGGTCGTTTCAACCATCTTTTGATCAGCCTCGCTCCATTTATAATTAATCATATCCCATTTTTCAGGCTCGATTTTCCGAACCGAGGGACCGCTATCGAAGCGGACGAATACCTCTTCGGGCGAGAGATCTACAACGGTCCCGAGAGAGCCATTGACCCAACGTTTCATCGGATCATTGCGCACCGCCATCACCCGCGCACCTTTTTTCAACTTGAGTTTTTCTGGCGCGGGCGCACGGTTCGCGGAAAATTTGCCCTTAGTTTCGCAATTATATTCCACCGTTTCGCTGACCAAGGCAGACAGCCCCGAGATATTATAGCGATTGGCAATCGCATTGGTCGAGGTCAGCATGACAGGTGTATGCCCTTCGCGGTGCGGTCCCACGCAAGCCTCATTAATTCCCATGACCGCCTCTTCAACATTACGCGCTACGCGAAGGTTGGAGAGAATTTTGACGAATTCCGCATTGCGCTGACGGTAAACCTTATTGAGTTCAAAATGCACAGGCGGATAATTTTCCAGCACATTTGAATTATAGGCGTAAGGCCCAGAATATCCGCGCTGGGCGAGGATTTGATGTTCATGGCGCGGAATGACGGGCGGCAATTGAAAGAAGTCCCCGACCAGTAAAAGCCGCACCCCACCAAAGGGCTCGCGGCTATCCTGTGCCTTACGCAGCACCAAATCTATGCCGTCCAAGATATCCGCGCGCAGCATGGAAACTTCGTCGATAATAATCAGGTCGACTTTCTTCCACAGGCGGTTCGTCTTTTGATCGACCAGCGCCGCCGCGTCGATAATTTTAAACGGAAAGCGGAAGAAAGAATGAATGGTCTGCCCGCCAACATTCAACGCCGCTACGCCGGTCGGCGCGAGGACCACCATATTGGGGATATTACATTGGGTCTGTATATATTTGACTAGCGTGGATTTCCCCGTCCCCGCCTCGCCCGTGACAAGGATAGGCGAGCGGTCCTCTGATTCCAGTTGCTCCAGAATATCGCTGACCGTGGGGTCGCTGGCATAATTTTCGGGGAAATGCGCGCTTAAGGACACCTTAGGCCTTTTTTTCCCAACGTCCGCGCTCATCTTGTTGATAATAGGCAAGCTCCGCGCCTGCGGCTTTAAGGTCTTTCCAACGCCCGCGCTCGCGAGTCACATCTTCTTCGCTGCGGCCATTTATCATGACCATGGCGCGGCTCACACCTTCCATATCTGTAACGGATGCCCCGCCGAGCAAGAAGACCGCATCAAAGCCTTTGGCGCTCTCTGCGCTCGCGCTCAGCAAGATAGGCTGTAGCTCCGCTTGCGGTTCATCGTCTCGGCCATGCGGCAGAAAGGCGTCATCTCGAAAGGTCCAAAGAAAGGTGTCCATATCGGCCAGCTCATCTTCGGGCAATTTCACCAAAGCCCGCCAGCCTTTCTCTAAGGTTTTCTCAAGCAAGCCCGGCAAGACGCCCTCCAGCGTCGAGGCTTCAAGATGATAGAACCAATATTGCGCGGCACTAGCCACATTTAGCCTTCGTGATTATCCGCAATCCAGCGGTTGAGCAGGCGCACACCAAAGCCCGTCCCGAAGGTGGGGTTACGCGCATCTTTGGAATTATTGACCATGGCCGTGCCCGCAATATCCAAATGCGCCCAAGGCGTGTCTCTGCCCACAAAACGTTTTAGGAATTGCGCCGCAGTGATGGAGCCCGCCGCACGGCCACCTATATTTTTCATATCCGCATTGGGTGAGTTCAAGAGCTTATCATAGGACTCATGCAGCGGTAGACGCCATGCCTTGTCCGTAGAGGTTTCACCCGCATCGGCGATTTGTTTCGCAAGATCATCATCTGGCGTGAACAGGCCGCAATATTCATGACCCAACCCAACAATGATAGCACCCGTAAGGGTCGCCAAATCAATCATGGCCGCCGGCTTATATTTTGTCACCGCATAGTGAAGCGCGTCGGCCAGCACGAGGCGGCCTTCCGCATCTGTGTTTTGCACTTCGATGGTTTGTCCCGACATAGAGACAATAATATCACCTGGCAGTTGCGCTTTGCCATCGGGCATATTTTCAACAAGGCCAACGATGCCCACAACATTAGCTTTCGCCTTACGAGACGCCAGTGCGCACATTGTGCCGACCACCGCGGCGGAGCCCCCCATATCGCCTTTCATATCCCACATATTATTGCCGGGCTTAAGGCTGATGCCGCCCGTGTCAAAGGTTACGCCTTTACCGACGAGACACGCTGGCGCGGCGCCTTTTTTGCCGCCATTCCAGCGCATCACAACCAATTGGCTCTCGCGCTCAGAGCCGAGGCCCACACCGAGGAGCGCATGCATGCCGAGCTTATTCAGCTCCGGCTCGCCGAGGACCTCAACCTCGAGACCTAAATCGCGCAGACCTTCGATTCTGTCTGCATAGGCTTTGGGATAAATTTCATTTGGCGGTGCATTCACGAGGTCACGCGCGAGGACAACGCCGTCACCTGCCGGGCCGTAATAATTATCATAAGCGGCCTTGGCCGCTTTTGGGTCATCACTGATAATTGTGATGGCACTGAGCGGGTCCTTCTTGGACTTGGTCGCCTTGCTCTTATGCTTATCCCAAATATAGGCCGCCAAGCGCGCCCCCAAGGCACAGCGCGCCGCATCATCGGCTGTCGCATCCGTTCCGTCCAAATGCACGGTTAGGGACGTTGTGCCACTGCCCCGCAGCGCTTTGGCTGTTTTCGCTGTCGCCATTTCATAATCGAAAACATCTGCTTCCCCTCGACCTTTAATGAAGACCTGCACACCAGATTCGACATAGGTATTGAAGGCATCGGCAGATTTGCCATGGAAATTTGCAGCTTTCGCCGCCGCTTTTACGACATCACTGTCATATGCGTGGTTATCACCACTGTTGGAAATAACGAGAGCAGCCCCTGATTTAGCTGCACGGGGAGCGGAAAATGTGACTTTCATGAAATCGCCTCAAGCTTTGTTTGAAACACTGGTAAAGCAAGCTTTGTCGCATTAGAAGGGGGCAATCGTCACGAGACGTATTTTTACCACTTTTATGGGACACTGGCGCAAATTTAGATGAAACTCCTTCAGCGCTATATTTTCTCGCAGGTATTTTTACCCGCAATATTGTCTTTATCGGCACTGGCGGTACTGGCGCTGCTTACGCAATCTCTGCAAACGCTCGATTTGATTGTTGAAAACCGCCAAAGCGCCGCGACGTTCTTCTATATCACTATCCTCGCTCTCCCGCAGCTGATCGGCATAATCATGCCGTTAGCCGTATTCATGGCCGCAATTTACGCGTTAAACCGTATGACGAATGACTCGGAATTAGTCGTCGCCAAAGCCAATGGTGTCTCGCCTTGGGCGATGGGCACCCCTGTGTTGCGCCTTGGTGTCTATGCCTTGATTTTACATCTTATTATAAACCTGTTGCTGCAACCTTTGGCCTTTCGGCAGATGCGGGCTGAAATCCTCACGGTGAAAACCGATATCGCGAGTCAGATGGTTCAATCGGGGCGTTTTGTCACGCCAGCTCCGGACTTAACCGTCTATGCCAGGGAGATTCGCACTGACGGTGAGTTACTTGATGTTCTCATTCATGATGGCCGCGATGCGGAGTCGAAATCGACCCACACAGCCAAGACCGGGCGCCTTCAGCGCTCGGAAAACGCGACCTCTCTCATCCTATTCAATGGGTCTGTTCAAACGCCCATTGAAGGCGGCGGACTAGATGTCATTGACTTCCAGACATATCAATTGGACCTGTCTGATGTAGTCGCTCTGGACAATGTCCTCCGCCTAAAGCCCTCTGACAGATTTTTGCACGAATTATTGCGCCCAGATCCGCTCGATTATGTGACCCCTAAATTACGACGGGAGATGACGGCAGAAGGTCATGCGCGCCTTGCCGCGCCGCTTTGGAATATGGCGCTTGTCTTGATTGCTATGTCTTTTCTACTAAGAGGCCAACATTCAAAGCTGGGACATGGACGCAAAATTGCGATTTGCGCCGTGACGGGCTTTGTT
The DNA here is from genome assembly GCA_938001915.1 of uncultured Caulobacterales bacterium. GTDB lineage: Bacteria > Pseudomonadota > Alphaproteobacteria > Caulobacterales > Maricaulaceae > Litorimonas. The sequence continues at coordinate 35,023 of CALLBD010000036.1, forward strand.
TTCCGCCTCATCGGGTTTGCCGCCGCGTCCTCTGCGGAAGGAGACGCCGCCTTAAACCCCATTCAATATGCCATTCCGCTACTGGTCATACTCGTTTGCATATTCCTTCTGACTCGGCGCAAAAAGACGCGGTTCGGTCAGAAACGCCGACGGAGGTCTTACATCTCAGCGCGGGCCGACTATTTAGCGGCAGAGGGGCTCTCATGAGACGCGCAACGCTCTCCCGCTATATTACGGGCCGAGTATTGCGTGGTATTTTACTCGCTTTCCTCATTGTGACGGCCATCATCGCCTTGGTCGATTATGTAGAAGCGTCGCGTAATATTGGCGTGGACGGCGATTTATCTCCGCTCGAGCTTCTTATTCTCACGGCTCTCAAAATTCCCAAATTAATTGAACAAACCATCCCCTTTGTTGTTTTATTTGGCGTTATGGGGGCGTTGTCAGGCATGAATAAGCGCTCTGAGCTAACCGTCATGCGGGCGGCGGGCTTGTCGGCTTGGCGGTTCCTGCGCCCCGCAGTTATCGTGACAACCCTCATTGGTGTGTTTTGGTCAACAGTTGTGAACCCCGTCTCATCCCTTATGATTGGAGAATATGATGCGCGCGTCGCGGAAATTTCCGGCAGCACCGAGTCGGAGGAAGTCTGGCTGCGCGAGGGCTCTGATTCGAGCCAGCGTGTTATCCAAGCGAAAAGCTTAGACATTTTTTCCAAACGGCTGACCGATGCCGTCTTTTTTGAAATGGGAATTGAGGCCGATGGCTCGACTGTTTTTGAACGCCGTTTCGATGCCAAAACCGCCCTCCTCCAACCCTCTGGTTTTTGGTCCTTAAGAGACGTGATTGAAAATGCCCCTGGCGAGGAAACCCGATTTACCGATGAACTGACCCTGCCAACAAAAATCGACATTGACGACCTGAAAGAACAGTCGGGCGAACAAATCGCGCCGCCATTTTGGGACATTCCAAGCGCGATTAAGGCCAATGAAACCGCAGGGTTTTCGGCCCGTCAACTCAGGCTTCAACTGCAAAAATTACTAGCCTTGCCAATTTTGCTGATTGCCATGACTTTCATTGCAGCGGGTGTGTCTATGCATATGATTAGAAGCGGCGGCACATTGCGCCTACTAATCATGGGGGCAACACTGGGATTTGGTGTCTTTTTCGCCGATAGCGTCATTACCGCCTTTGGTGAAACGGCAATCCTGCCCGTTACTTTAGCGGCATGGACCGTTCCGCTTCTGGTTCTCCTGTTGAGCGTCGCGCATTTAGCCCGAATTGAGGATGGCTGAAGTCTAACGATAGTTTAATTTCCAAACGCGTCGCAGCGTCCTAAACTTGCGACATTAAATCCTTTGGTTATAACGGCCTCAGTCCACAACAGAAGACGACAATTATGCGCCTTTTAAAAACGCTTTCCATCGCGACAGCCCTACTCGCAACCTCTGCCCCCTTGCACGCGCAATCGGCGCCGCACGGGATTGCAGCCGTTGTCAATTCTGACATTGTGACAATCCACGACCTCCGGCAGCGCGTGTTGTTCATGATGGCGACTACAGGGGCGGCAACGGACGAAGCCAGCATTCAAAGATTGCAACGCCAAGCGCTTCGCAATTTGGTCGATGAACATCTGCAAATGCAGGAATCTGAGAAATATGAGCAAACTATTTCTGATGAGGAAGTGAATCAAAGCGTAGCGCGTCTGCTCGCCCGCAATGGTGCCGATCCGAATAAACTTGTAGCTGACCTAGCCGCAGCGGGCGTTTCGATTGAAACATTGCGTGATCAAATTCGGTCAGAAATTGCCTGGCAGCGCATCGTCAACGGGCTCTATGGCTCTCGCATCCGTATCTCTGACGCGCAGATTGATGAGACTCTCAATCAGATCACGGCCAATGCCTCTAAGCCAAATTACCAAGTGGCCGAAATTTACATCGAGGCCACACCCGATATCGGCGGAATGCCTGGCGCGATGGAAGGGGCCAATGCGATGATCTCGCAGCTGAAAGGCGGCGCGCCCTTCTCCCTCTTGGCTCAACAATTTTCTTCGGCAGCCTCAGCCGCGCGCGGCGGTAACGTGGGCTGGGTCCGGGAGGGTGAACTGCGCCCCGAAATCGATGCCGTGATTACGAAGATGGAGCCGGGCAAAGTCTCGACCCCCATTCAAGTGCCTGGCGGTGTCTATGTTGTGGCCCTCGTTGATAAGAAAATCTCAGAGGCAGATACGCTTTACAAACTCAAGCAAGTGACCGTTGAAGCAGAAACAGAGGCCGCAAAAGCCCGGCTTGTTTCTTTGCGCGGCGAACTTCAAAGCTGCGACACGTTAGAGGCAGACACCAAAGCCCTTGAGGGTGTTGAGTCCGCAGATATGGGCGAGCTAAAATCCTCGGATTTAACGGATGAGATTGTGGCCGCATTGGAAAAAACAGATGTTGGCGAATTATCTGATCCTTTTGAGCGTCCAGACGGCGCGACCTCTATTATGGTCTGCAAACGCGAGACGACAGGCAGTGATATCCCGACGCGCGACCAGATCGAGGATAGGCTTCTCGATCAGCAATTGGCGCAAGCGTCTAAACGCGCGCTTCGTGACCTGCGGCGTCAAGCGACGCTCGTCGTCCGTTAGGTATAGGCCACATGCGCCCATTGGTACTCAGCATGGGCGACCCCGCGGGCATAGGCCCCGAAATCACGGTCAAAGCTTGGGAGGCCCTGCGCGCTTCGCCTGAATATACCTTTTGCGTTATCGCGCCCGCTGACATTTTCAGCGAGACACCCCACCGCATCATATCCGATATTTCGGAAGCCCAAGATATATTCCCCAAAGCTTTGCCGATATTAAAAATAGACGGAACAGCCGTAACTGCGGGAAAGCCGTCCTCTACTCATGCCACCGCGATTATCGGTAGTATTGAACAAGCTGTTTCCCTGTGCCTCTCAGGAGCTGCAGATGGCGTAGTCACTAACCCCATCGCGAAACATGTGCTCTATGAAGCGGGGTTTAAATTTCCGGGCCACACAGAATTTTTGGGCCACCTCAGTGAAAATCGCCCCGCCCCCTATACGGAGGGCCCCGTTATGATGCTGGCGGCGCAAAACCTACGGGTTGGGCTCGCCACTGTTCACATGCCATTGAAAACCGCCGCAGAGCAGCTGACACAGGACGGAATTATAAATACTGCTAAAGTCATACTCGGCGCCTTGAAATTAGATTTTGGGCTAACATCTCCGCGTTTAGCCTTGACGGGCTTAAACCCTCATGCAGGCGAAGGCGGCGCGCTCGGCCAAGAAGAAATTGAGATAATCAACCCGGCAGCACAGGCCTTACGCGATGAGGGATTTGACGTCACAGACGCGCAGCCCGCCGATACTTTATTCCATGCCGAAGCGCGGGAGGGCTATGATGCCGTCTTGGCTATGTATCACGACCAGGGCCTCATCCCTGTCAAAACCCTAGACTTTCATGGCGGCGTCAACATCACGCTGGGCCTGCCATTCATCCGTACAAGCCCTGACCACGGCACGGCTTTCGGAATTGCAGGGCGAGGCCTCGCTCGCGCCGACAGCCTAATCGCCGCCATCAAAAAAGCCCGCGAGATTGCGAATAACCGTTATGGCGCTTGAAACCCTTCCCTCACTCTCTGAAACGGTGAAGACCCACGGGCTCGGCGCGAATAAAAAACTCGGTCAGCATTTCCTCTTGGATATGAACCTGACGGATAAAATAGCGCGTTTAGCCGAACCCCTCGCAGGTCATCACGTCGCGGAAATTGGACCGGGTCCTGGGGGCCTGACCCGCGCGCTCTTACTGCGCGGCGCAGAGAAACTTATCGCGATTGAAATGGATCAGCGCTTCATTCCTCCCCTCGCCGAAATTGGAGATGTATCGGGCGGACGCCTAGAAATCGCGCAAGGGGACGCCCTGAAATATGATATAGCCGCGAACCTCCCCGCGCCGCGAAAAATCGTGGCCAATCTGCCCTATAATGTCGGTACAAAAATGCTGATTAATTGGATTACAGCGTCTCCCATTTTCTGGGAGCAGCTCGTCTTAATGTTCCAATTAGAGGTCGCCCAGCGCGTTGTCGCACAACCCGGAGAAGCGCATTATGGGCGGCTCGCCGTCCTCTGCCAATCCGTCGCAGAGTGCCGCATGGCTTTCGAAGTCCCTGCCCGCGCCTTCACGCCGCCGCCCAAAGTCGACAGCGCGGTGGTTGTTTTAGAACCGCTCAAGACGCCCTTTGCAGATTTAAAAACACTAGGGCATGTCACCCAATCGGCTTTTGGACAAAGACGAAAAATGCTCAGACGGAGCCTTCGCGCTTTGGCGGAAAAATCTGATTTGGTTTTAGAGGATTGGCTAGAAAGCTGCGGCGTAGATCCAAAAGCCCGCCCAGAAACCTTGCCAGTGTCCGCCTTTCAAGCGCTCGCAGCCAGCCTTCCGACGCGCCGCTAACAGGCTAACCGCCTTCGGTTAAAGACTTCACAAAACCGCCCAGCCACATCTGACGGCGGCGGCGCATCCGTTCAGATTTCACAATGGTTTTCAGCTCTTCCAGAGCGGTCTCAATATCTTCATTTACGATGACGTAATCATATTCTGGCCAATGACTGATTTCAGCTTCGGACTTACTCATACGTTTTGCGATAACGCTGTCACTATCCTGCGCCCGCGTGCGAAGGCGCTGCTCTAGTTCCCGCATATTTGGTGGTAGAATAAAGATTTTAACGAGATCATCTGCTGCCGCTTGCGTCAGCTGTTGCGCACCTTGCCAATCAATATCGAAGACGACATCGCGCCCCTTAGACAGAGCCTCTTCCACGGGACCGCGCGGCGTCGCGTAGTAATTATCAAAGACTTTTGCATGCTCTAAAAACTCACCGGCCGCCTCGAGTTCGCCGAACCGCGTTTTATCAATGAAGAAATAGTCTTTCCCCTCCACCTCACCTGGGCGCGGCGGACGCGTTGTGGCGGAAACGCTCATCGCCATGTCGGGATGGTCGGTCAATAATTGGCGTGTCAGCGTAGTCTTTCCCGCTCCGCTGGGAGAGGACAGAACAACCATTAGCCCCCGTCTGTCGGATTTTAACACCTCCAAGGCACTTTGTGCATGAGCCATCACTCAAACTCCCTCATCGCAAACCCCGCGCCCTTTGGATTTTCCGCCATTCGGCTACATTGCGTTCATGTTCTCTCAAGGTCTTCGCAAAAGCATGCCCGCCCGTGCCATCGGCCACAAAAAACAGAGCGTCCGTTTCATGCGGATTTAGCACGGCCAAAATCGCATCTTTCCCGGGGTTACAAATGGGAGTCTTGGGCAAGGCTGGAATTTGATAGGTATTCCAATCCGTTTTACGGTCAATTTCGGAGCGCCTAATACGCCGCCCCAAAGGCTCACCCTGCGTAATACCATATATAATTGTTGGATCAGATTGCAGCGGGATGCCTTCACGGAGACGGTTTGTAAACACGCCCGCGACCATGCCGCGTTCCATGCCAATACCGGTCTCTTTTTCGACAACTGAAGCCAGTATGATGGCCTCTTCCTTCGTCTTCACTGGAATTGTTGGGTCGCGCGTTTCCCACGCTTCATCGAGGAGCTTTGTCTGCGCTTCCGCCATTTTTTCCAGAAGCTGGGATTGTGACATACCGCGCGGAAAAAGATAAGTCTCGGGCAATAACGTCCCTTCGGCGGGAACAGCGGGATTATCATCTTTCAAACTCGGGACACCGTCCAATGACCGCGTAATCATTGCAGAGGTCAATCCTTCCGCCGCCGTGAAAGAATATAGAATAGCTTTTCCATTGGCTAAACCGTCATAGATGGCGGCCATCGACATGTTTTTTGAGAGATAAAATTCGCCCGCTTTAAAATTGGCTTCATTGCCGCGAAATTTCGTCACCGCTTTGAACAAAAAGGCACTCTCGATAAATCCATCATCTTCCAATTTTTGCGCGATACGGCTCAGTCCGGCGCCCCGATCTACCGTGAATGCAATCTGCGCGTCGGGCCCGTTTTGGGCGCGTTCATATTTATAATTTATCGCCGCATATCCCGCGAGCCCTAAGCCGCCAAAAAACGTAACGAGAGCGGTGATGGCAATGAGCGCCAACATACGCTTGTCACGTTTTGCGAGGCCGGCTTTGGGGGCAGTTTTGACTTCTTGGGCCACGGCCCCGCTATTCCGCTTCGACGAAAATTACGGCCGCATTAGTGCCGCCAAATCCGAAGGAATTAGACATCACAGCTTTCCCGTCAAATGGGACGGCTTTTAACGGAACAAGGTCGAGCGCCGTTTCAACATTTGGATTTTCGAGATTTAAGGTTGGCGGCGCCATCTTATCCCGCAGGGCTAGAATGGAGAAAATAGCCTCAATCGCACCCGCCGCCCCCAGCAAATGCCCTGTCGCAGATTTGGTTGACGACATTTTGGCTTTTGCGGCATGCTCTCCGAGCAATCGTTCGACAGCGCGGACCTCAAGCTCATCGCCCATAGGTGTGGAGGTACCGTGAGCGTTCACATATCCAATATCCGAAGGCTTCAAACCTGACTTCTTGAGGGCCATTCGCATCGCGCGATAGCCCCCTTCGCCCTCTGGGGCTGGGCTGGTAATATGATGGGCGTCACCCGACAGGCCATAGCCGACACATTCCGCTAGGATATTTGCGCCGCGCGCTTTGGCGCTCTCATAGTCTTCGAGCACAACAACGCCTGCACCTTCGCCCATTAGAAATCCGTCGCGGCCCTCATCATAGGGACGCGAGGCGGCTTCTGGCGTGTCGTTATATCCCGTTGTCATGGCGCGGCAGGCGACAAAGCTGCCGATGCCCAAACGCGTAATTGAAGCTTCGCAGCCGCCCGCGAGCATCATATCCGCATCGCCGCAGGCAATAATTCGGGCCGCATCACCTATAGCGTGCGCCCCGGTCGCGCAGGCCGTAGCAAGTGCGCTATTGGGACCTTTCAACCCGTGCCGAATTGAAACCTGACCCGAGGGTAAGTTGATGAGCATGGCTGGGATAACAAAAGGGGATAAACGCCTTGGACCGCGATCTCGCAGTAGGATTGACGCATTATAGGTCGTATCAATTCCGCCAATGCCAGAGCCAAGGATCACGCCAGCCCGCTCGGCTTGCTCATCGGTTTCGGCTTTCCAGCCCGAATGCGCAATGGCTTCGTCGGCGGCGGCGATGGCATAAAGTATAAAGTCGTCAATGCGTTTGCGGTCTCGCGCACTCATGACGGCATCGGGGTCAAAGACGCCCTGCATTTCGGGGGTGCCGCCTGCGCGGCCATCTACCCGTGGAATGACAGCAGCGACCTTGCAGGCAAGATCGCTGACGTCGAAATGTTCTATTTTGGAAGCGCCTGATTTACCTGCGAGTATGTTACGCCAGGCCGTCTCGGCACCACAACCGACGGGAGAGACAAGCCCTAAGCCTGTAACAACCACCCGTCTCATGGCAAACTCGCTCTAGCCAGCTTTTTCAGAGATGAACTTTACAGCATCGCCAACCGTCTGAATGTGCTCAGCTGCATCATCAGGGATCTCGATGTCGAATTCTTCTTCAAAAGCCATAACGAGCTCAACCGTGTCGAGTGAGTCAGCGCCCAGATCGTCAATAAAGTGTGCATTCATCGTTACCTTGGCTTCTTCGGCGTCGAGATGCTCCACAACCATCTTCTTCACGCGATCAAGTACGTCTGACATATGTATTCCTTTAGTCTTAGCCGAAGGTAATCTTTCGGCGGTTACGAGCGAGAGATGGGGCAGTCTACCCCAATTTCAACCCCTCACACCTTGTCGAGGGCGACCTAGCATAGGGATCAAGACGTGCCTAGAGGATTCGTAGCTCTCTTGCAGAGCGAAAAATCCCGCTATAACCTGTGTTAAATCATGGCCATCCCGCCATTGATATGAATTGTTTGTCCCGTGACATAGGCGGCTTCATCGGAGGCCAAATAGAGCGCGCCAGCGGCGATATCGCTACCCTCTCCCAGCTTCGCGGCAGGGATTCGGGATAAGGTCGCCTCTTTTTGAGCCTCATTAAGCGCATCCGTCATCGGAGACCGGATAAATCCGGGCGCAATACAATTGACGGTAATGCCGCGTGAGGCGACTTCTTGCGCGAGGGATTTTGAAAACCCAATCATGCCCGCTTTCGATGCGGCATAGTTCGTTTGGCCCGGATTACCCGTGACGCCCACGATGGAAGTTATGCCAATAATGCGGCCCGACCGGGCTTTCATCATTGGACGCAAGCAGCCTTTGGCGAGTCTGAAATAGCTCTCCAAATTGATTTTTATGACGTCGTCAAAATCCGCCTGTTTCATTCGCATCAATAGCCCGTCTTTCGTGATTCCAGCATTGGCAATCAAAATATCAAGCGGGCCGCCCAAAGCTTCGGCAGCGTCTTTTGGGAGCGCATCAACAGCCTCGCCATCAGAGAGATTGCAGGCCGTAACAGCGGCGCGTTCGCCAAGCTCTGCAGCTAAGCTCTCTAATTTCTCAGCACGCGTGCCCGACAGAGCGACATGAGCGCCTTGTTTATGGAGCAGACGCGCGATTTCGCCGCCCAAACCGCCCGTCGCGCCTGTAACTAGCGCGCGCTTTCCTGTTAAATCAAACATAAATTTATCCTTTAACCTTAGCCGCAAAAGCCTCTAATCCCTCAGGGCTGTCTAATTGATTACCATCAAGGCCTTTTATAATGCGGCGGAGCATTACGGTGAGAACTTTTCCGCAGCCTGGCTCCGCGAGCGTATCAATACCGCCGTCACCTGCCATCCATTCTATACTCTCTCGCCAGCGAACGCGGCCTGTTACTTGCTCAACAAGATTATCTCGTAGGACATCTGGATCAGAGACGGGACGCGCTTGAATATTATTCACCACAGGAACAAGCGGCGGTAACATTGTCTGTTCCTTCAAGGCTACGCGCATAGCCTCCGCGGCGGGTTGCATGAGGTCACAATGAAAAGGCGCGGACACGTTGAGCATCATAGCCTTTTTCACACCGGCATCGCGCGCCGCCTGCGCGGCCGCTTCGACAGCAGCTTTTTCTCCTGACAACACAATTTGTCCCGTCGCATTATCATTGGCAATTTGGACAATTCCTAATTTCGCGCCTTCCGTGCAAGCCGCTTCGGCATCTTCAACGCTCGCGCCCAATAAAGCCGCCATCGCGCCGACCCCCACAGGCACAGCCGCTTGCATCGCTTCACCACGGATACGCAAAAGTTTCGCCGTGTCTGAAATCGAAAGCGTTTCAACCGCCGCCAGTGCCGAATATTCGCCCAGACTATGACCCGCAACGAAAGCCGCATCCGTGACTTTCACGCCAAAATCTGCCTCCAATGCCTTCATTGCTGCCAGCGAACAGGCCATCAGAGCAGGCTGGGTATTGGACGTTAGTGTTAAATCAGCCTCTGGACCGTTCCACATTAAGTCTGACAAGTTCTGGTCCAAAGCGGAGTTAACCTCCTCAAACACTCTGCGCGCTGACGGAAATGCGTCAGCCAGAGATTTCCCCATACCAATAAACTGGCTGCCTTGTCCCGGGAATGTGAATGCGAATGCCATATGGTCCTCTTGGTTTGCACTCTAACAAGCTAAGCTATCCAACTCTTGCGTCAATGCGTTTTCGGGCGTTTTAGGCAAATTCAAACCGTATTTTTCGCCGTCAAACCGAGCCGCAAAAAATCAGCCTGTTAAACAGCTGTTAACCATCGTTAATTACCAAAACGCTCTAAGGGTAACGTGAAAACTGGGATAAACAAAATGGCATTTTTCCGAAAGTCGAAGAAGCAGGATGAATCACCACGCCCAGCTCCACCAGAAGGTGAGACTTTGGTAAATCAAGCCAAATGGGACAAATTAGAGCGTTTGGTCAAAGATCAGACAATCCCTTCAGATACCGATAAAACCGACCCAAGTTCCAGCACAGATGAAATTTTAAACCCTGCATTTGACGCTCAAGGCTCAACGCAAGATTTAGACGCGCTTTTTCAAGAGCTTGGTGAGAGCGACACTGGGTCGCTACGTTCCGAGCTAGAAATTGACCTCTCCGAAAATGCGGACTTTATTGACGTTACGAGACCCGCGACCAAGAGCAAGCCTCGCTCTGATGTGTCTGCAATGATGCCGTCACAGCATTTCGACACGGCGCGAGCAAATGAAACGCTCAAGAATACAGACGAACTAACTAGTTTGGACGGGCGCGAAGAAGAGTTTATCCCGCAACACCCACAACCAAATCGTCCCGACCGTGCCGACCTTGGCACGATGCGTTTAGATGTTGCGCGGATTTCTGCGGATATACAAAGCGGGGAAGAATTATACCGCCGGGCCCAGAAACGTATCGAAAACCTGACGAATTTTGTTGAGCGCGCTGAAGTTGACTTCTCAATGCTTAATCGGCTGGAGCCTGAAAACCGCCGTCTGAAAGCGCGCAATCGTACCATTCAGCGCGAAATTGAGTCGAATTCTCAAAAAATGAACGTCCTTCGGGCGGATTTGGAAGATCGTGAACTCCGATTAGCCGAAAAGACCCGCATCTATGAAGAGACACTTGCCAAGCTTTCCGCTGCCAAACGGTCCCTGCAAGAATTTGAACGCGCGCTAGATGAAACCCGGGGAAGCTCTGACCGCAACGCACTTAAATCCGAACGCTTGCAAACCTCTTTAGACGTAGAGCGCCGCGAAAATGAAGCGCTTCGCGAACGACTCACGGTCACTATCAATGAGATGGAAGCCAAGAAAAACGCTTATATTGAGGCCAAAAAGGTCGCCGACAGCCTCGCGCAGGATTGCACCGACTTCCGCCACCAGGCTGATAGCGCTGAAAAAGAAGCGGAGAAATTGCGCAAAACGCTGACCGTGGCGCAAAAACAAAATAACGCCATGAAAGCGGAAATGATTAGCTTGCACGAAGATATACGCGCCTTCAAAACACAATCCGAGTTCTCCATCATCAGCCGCGAAGACGAAATGTCCGCGTTGCAGCAGCAAGTTAGCCTGCTGAGCAAGCAATTGAACATCAAAGACGAAATTTTACAAAATGCCGCTCGCGACATTCAAGAGCTCCGAAAAGTCCGAACGGCTCAGGACCTCGAACGGGAGCGTTTGGAGTCGCAAATAGACGCACAAAGCTACCAATTAGAGCAAGCCAATTCAGAGCTGTTAAGATCCAAGCAAGACGTTTCAGACCTTGACAAACGTTACCGCGACGTGGCGACGGCCCTTTCGGTAAGACAATCGCGCCTGATGTCGAATGAGCCCGCCGTCGCGCCTGATATCCAGCCCCTCCCGCCCCAGTCGATCGCCGAAATAGCGCCCAGAACAGTGACTGAGGTGACGGACACGCCAGAAGAGTCTCCAGACGCGCCCTCAGAAGCGTCTCAAGAGGCGCTTACCGAGGGCACCATCCAGAACCGCATCACCGATTTCCGCCTCGGGCTTCGCGACGAAATATAGCGGCGCAACGCCGCCTTTTTACAGCTTTTCGCTAGACAAAGCGCGCGACATCCCTTAGGCGGCGCGCTTCACCGGGTGACGGTGGAGTCCGGGCTGTTCCGGATTACTCCATCCATCAGATGATTGCTCCACCTTCTCGAGCCCATCTGCCGTCATCTCTAGTCTGAAGGACTGTTAAATGTCTCTCTATGAGCATGTCGTGATTACACGGCCAGACGTATCTTCGAATGCCGTCGAAGAATTCGTCCAAAACCTCGCCTCCAAGATCGAAAATATGGGCGGTACCGTTGAAGGTGCTGAATATTGGGGTCTGCGCAATTTGGCTTACCGCATGAATAAAAACCGCAAGGCGCATTATTCTCTGCTGAAGGTCAATGCCCATTCTGATGTTATCCATGAGATCGAGCGGACACACCGCATCAATGAAGATATCTTGCGTTACATGTCGATTCGCGTCGATGAGTTTAACGAAGAGCCTTCCCCTATCCTGAAAAAGCGCGAAGAGCGTAAGCGTAGAGATCGGACCTAAATCATGGCTGCAAAAGACCAAATTAAAATCGAAAACTTGCCGTCGCGCTCGGGCTTCCGCCGCCGCCGCAAGGTCTGCCCATTTTCTGGCGATAATGGCATTAAGATTGACTATAAAGACCCCAAAATGCTCCAGCGTTATATGTCTGAAAAAGGCAAAATCGCGCCGGCCCGCATCACGGCGGTTTCTCACAAAAAACAGCGTGAACTGGCCAAAGCCATTAAGCGCGCACGCTTCTTGGGCCTTTTGCCCTATGAAGTGAAGTAAGGAAGGAGAACGACCATGGAAGTGATCCTTCTTGAACGTATCGAAAAGCTTGGCAATATGGGCGACGTTGTGAACGTCAAACCTGGTTTTGGCCGTAACTTCTTGCTCCCGCAGGAAAAAGCCCTTCGTGCAACGAAAGCCAATCTCGCCCGTTTTGAAGCAGAACGTGAGTATCTCGAGCAGCGCAATGCTGAAAATCGCGACAAAGCGGCGACAGATGGCGAGAAACTCGACGGCACAAAAGTTGTCCTCATCCGTAAGGCGGGTGACACAGGGAATCTTTACGGCTCTGTCTCGGCGCGCGATATTGCGGAAATGCTCGAAGACAAAGGCGTAAAGCGCAATATGATTGTGCTGGAACAACCGATTAAAGCCCTTGGCCTGCATGGCGTGAAAATCAAACTTCACCCTGAAGTCATTGTCTCTGTCGAGGTCAATGTCGCCCGCTCTGAAGATGAAGCCGAGCGTCAAGCCAAAGGCGAAGACGTGATTGCCGCAGCAATGGCGGAAGAGAAAGCGGATATCGCTGAAGCCAATGCCGAACGCGCCGCCAATGCCGTGTCTATGTTCGAAGGCGACGCACCGGAAGAGTTTACTGCGCCCGATACGGACGCAGATGACGCGCCCGCTGAAGCCGCGAAAGGTGAAGAAGAGTAAACGCTTTCGCAAAACTAAATCAAAACACCCGCCCGTGCCAAACCGCACGCGGCGGGTTTTTTATTGCGCGCAGATAAAGTGGGCGATTATTTTTAGGCATAGCGAAACCCTCACCGCCTCCGTTGAAACTAGGGTTTCGATAGGAGGTAGCCGACTTTAATAAAACGGGACGGCCCGCGTGATCGATTCCGCGATGGGAACCAAAATAGTTAAAATGTTTTACGCGAAATAAATCACGCGGCAGCGGTTTTTGATACACCGGGCGGGGGTCCCGCAGTTTCACCTTCCGGTCATGCACGCCACAAGGGCCGAAACAGTGGTTAGGTGCTTCTTCCCTACCCATGCGGGGCGTTTCCTACCACCTCACATGAATCCCACATTGCTGCGGTTCTAACGGCCCCGGTTAAGACAAAGCGGTCGCCTCTCGATGTAAAAGTCCCGGCACACACCGAGGAGTCACCCTCAGCCGCTCAGACCCACCGTCTTCCGAACCGGTCAATGCAATTTATCGAAGATAAAATGCAAAGCGTGTTTTTACAAAAAAGCAAAAACACGAAGCGACGTCTCACCTGTCCTACGCTCGAAAGAACGA